>QNBU01000010.1 GCA_003644215.1 Planctomycetota bacterium | reverse complement strand
TTTCTGAACATACTAAAGTGTGAACTCTTACATAAATCTGTGTTAATCCGCGAAATCTGCGGTTTTGTTTTTTTGTTGAAATTTCGGTGGCTTTGTGTATGCTGTGTCAGGAAACACTGAGGGACTTGGATACGGATTTACTGACGCTATTATATCATTTTTAGGAGACATTATGTTTGAGCGGTACACGGACAATGCCAGACGGGTTCTGTCGCGGGCGCGGCAGGAAGCACAGAAGTTTCATCACGACCACATCGGCACCGAGCATATTCTGCTGGGTCTGATCAAGATCAAAGACGGCGTTGCAGCCGATATTCTCACCCATCGCAATATCGACCTCAAACACGCCAAAGCCGAAGTTAAAAAGCTGGTAACTCCCGGCGTGCCGGAAGACGACGATACCTTTGTCGCGTTGCCGCGAACCATACACGCTCACGAACTAATCGATGACGCGGTTGAAGAGGCGAGAACGCTGAAGCACAACTACATCGGCACCGAACACCTCTTGCTGGCACTGCTGAAGGAAAAGGACGGTTGCGGCGCGAAAGTTCTTGGCAATCTTGATATGAAGCTGGACGATGTTCGTCAGGATGTTTTGAGCTTTGTCAATCGCGCTGCGAAAGCGTAAGGATATAGGTAATGGATCGCAGGCATCTTGCCTGCGCTATGCGAGACCAACGGTTTACCGCCACAAACATTTTATCTGCGCCGTACGCTGGCCATCGCCCCTCGCACAGGCTGGAAGCCTGTGTTCCATCAGACCTTCGGCAATGTGATGGTGGCGGTGGTTCCGGCATTTGGTTCACTGCTTAGCGTTAAGTTTCCGCTGTTGAGCGATAACAACCGCTGTGCATGGGCCAGTCCCATCCCACGACGGCGACCGGCCGCACAGGATGAAAAGAACGGGTCTGTCGCTCTGGCTACGGCTTCGGTATTCATTCCGCAACCGGTATCACGAATCGCGACCGAAACCGTCTTGCCATCCGATGACACACAACAGTCGGCCCACACCGGGCCATTGCCGCCTTTATACGATTGCAGGGCGTTGATTAAAATAGAAGATATGCTCTGTACGATCTGGTGTACATCCACGAAAACGGTGTCGCTGGTTTCATCCCCGGCGATCTCAATCTCCATAGAACTAATTCCGCACGCCCGGCAGGTCTTCTCGACGGCCTTATCCAGCAGTTCCGAAACCAGGACAGATCGTTTTTGCGGCTGTGGCGGTTGTGCGAACGCCAACAGGTCGCTGACGATCTGCGACATTTCATCGGTGCGGCTTTGAATCTGGCTGAGCATCTGTTTTTTATTCTCATCCGTTTCGGCCTCAGCCAGCAACTGTACCCGGCCGGAGATAACCGACAGCGGATTGTTCAATTCGTGCGCGGCACCGGCCGCCATTTCGGCCAGTCCGGTCAGTGATTGCTGTTTGGCCAGCGTCGCGCGCATCTGCCGCAACGAACTCATCACCTGTACAAATCGTTCGGCAAGCAATTCGTGTTTATGGCTGGCCAGTGCCATCGCAATCGTCGCGGCGGCAACTTTACAACTTAGCAGAAGCCCCTTGTTGCCGGCATCGTCCGCATTTTCAGTAAAAGTTTCAAATATCACCACGCCGACTGTTTCATCGCCCATCTTCAGCGGCGCCATCTTCAGCAAGCCGGGATTAAAGTCAGCCTCAAGCTGCTCGGTCAACCACTTGGCCGCGTCTGCAACGGGCAACACCGCGGTCTGCCTGCGGAATACCTCCGGGATCGGCGGCATTGCAGGCGGGACTTGCAGCGTTTTGACCTCACCGCGTCCCCGCCGATCCACCGTCGCCATCTCCACGAACGGATCCGTCGAATCCGGAACCACAAACACACAAGTCAGACCGCTTTGGCAATGTTTTTGCCAACACTCGGCCAATGCCTGCGCGATATCCAGCGCTGAGGCGTTTTCATCCACCTCATTCAGCAGATCATCGATCAAATCCGCTTGCCCGCTCAATCGTGTATAGTCGCGGGAAGTGCTGTTGAGCTTGCGATTGTCCTGTGCCAGGTCCGTCGCCGTCTTGCGGACCATTGCATAATAGTGCGACGGGTCATCGGTCGCCTCAAGTCCCAACAGGGTGCGTTTGGTCCCAACGGCCCCGACCAGAGTGTTCGTAATCTCCGCCAATTGCTGCGGGGTGATTGATAAAAGTTTCGATAATGGCTCGATGTCCTCAGGCGGGTCGAAGCTACCGCTATGTCCCAAGTCCATCTGACGAACAATGCGATCCGCCAATGCCACAATTCGTACAATCTGAACATGATCCAGATTAGCACTAAGTGTCCCGGCGTCGCAATGATGTAACCAGATCGCCGAAATGACGGCCGGCGGCAAAGACCATTTTTGGCCGAGTCGCTTGCCCAAAACCGCATGATCCAGCCCAAGGTGCGATTGCTCAACCTCGGCCAGCCCCGACTGACTGCGGCGGGCCTGATCGACCATCTTCGCAAAACTCTTGGGCATCACCTCATCTAAGGCGCACTTTCCGATGTCGTGAAGCAACCCCGCCAGATAGGCCGTTGGTCGCTGCTGGGGGGGGAGCACCCTTTCGGCAATCTGCCCGGCACAACAACCGGTCGCCAGCGAATGCAGTGCCATTTGTTTTCGGGGAAACAGCCGCTTAGCGTCCGCATCCTCCTTGCCGCCGAGAACCTCAAAGACCTTTACTGAAATGACCGCTTCGCGCAACAATGCGTCTGACAACTTCGAGACCGCTTCGGCAATGGTCGGCTCATCAGAAAACGCGATTCGTTCCTGATGGGCCAATGCCAACACCCTCGCCGTCAGGGCCGGGTCCGATTCAATCCGTTCGGTCAGCAGTGCCGGGTCGGCGGCGCTGCCATTGAGTTTACTCAAAAGATCAGCGGCCACAGCCGGAAGTGTCGATAGGGAAGTCAACTGCCGAACAATGCGTTCGACCTGCCGGGCAACCATTTTTTGATTATTCTGTTCGGGCATGCAAGAGTCCTCTGGCCAGAGCGGCATCCGATCAACGCGCCACCGCGACGAATTCGGCGTCAACGACCTGTAGGATTCTGCCCACCAGATCGGCGATATTGAACGGTTTTTTGATAAATTCGATTGCTCCGGCATCAAGTAAATCCTGCACCTCCTCCGGATTTGCAACTCCGCTGACAATGATGATCCGAATACTCTCGAAAGCAGGGTTGCTTTTAATGGTCGCACAGACGATATTACCGTTCACATCCGGCAGCATATAATCCAGAATAATCACATCCGGCCGAAACTGCTCGGTTTTAAGCCCGGCCTCATAGCCACTGCCCGCTGTCTGGAGGTCAAAACGACCGTCTCGGCTCAGTACATCGACCATCAATTCGACGATTTCAACATCATCATCGACGATCAGCACCTTGATCTTGCCGTTCTTTTCAGTGTTGAGGTTATCCAGCGGGATGCCGTTGTCTTTCATAAACTTGATCAGGTTTTCACGCGGAATTCGCCGAAACCGTGATCCCGGTATCCGAAAACCGTCCAGCCGACCGGAGTCGAAGCATCGAATGATGGTTTGCTGGCTGATATTGCAGATTTGGGCCGCCTCACCCGTCGTAAAAAGATTTTTCATCTTATCCATTTTGTGCCTCTTGCATATAAACCAACTCGTTCCACCGACGCAGATTACGCTCCTTGTCTAATTTAACTATCGGACGCGAGATATGTCAAGCATTAATAATTCAACCGTTTCAACACTGAAATCAAAGAAAATATATCCCTTGCGTTCCGACCAACATTATCGACAATGAGACTGGGCATGAGGAAAAGCTCAAAAGGGGAAATAGAGAACTTTATTGAATAAATATCTCGGTCCATGCGTCTATGGATATGATAACGAAACCAAATAAGAACCGTAAAACCGGAATCAGCCGACTTGGAGTCGCAAACGTGAACAGCCCCTGTACAACCGAATTGGCTGCCATTAAACAATGCCGCAACGGCTCCCGGAAGGCCTTTGAGGTGATTGTGAACAGATATATGAAAGACGCTTATTATATCGCTTTGGGCTATGTTGGCAACAGGCAAGATGCCCTCGACCTCTCACAGGAGGCCTTTTTCAAGGCCTATCGAAAACTCGACACCCTCCATGCGGATAACAAATTTTTCCCGTGGTTCTATCAGATATTGAAAAATCAATGTTTCAGCCACCTTCGAAAATTTAAAAATAAACACACACAAAGTCTCGATGGGGCGGAAGAACCGATCATTATTCAGGATGAAAAGCACTGCTTTGACCCCGAAATGATCGCCGAAAGAAATGAGGCCAAGGACCGTCTTTGGCAGGCGATTGGACAACTTGACGAAAAGCACCGCGAAGTCATCATACTCAGACATTTTCAAAACTACTCATACGATCAGATCGCCCAGACGCTTCTGTACTCGAAAGGTACTGTTATGAGCAGATTGTATTACGCGCGTAAAAAGCTTAGAGAACTATTAGATGACAAGAAAGGGGGCTTGCGATGACTTGTCCCGACTATAAAGGCCTGATGATGGGGTATCTGGACGATGAGCTTGATGAACACCAGAAAAAGAAGTTCACCGAACACCTTGACCAATGCCCCGATTGCCAAAATGAGCTGGCCGAATTCAACGAACTCAAGAAGCTCGCCGATGAAGCGGCGCTGACCGAACCACAGGACGAACTCTGGCAGCACTACTGGAAAAATATCTACAACCGATTTGAACGAACGCTCGGCTGGATTTGTCTGTCGGTCGCAGCGATTATCCTGCTTATCTACGGCGGATTTAAGCTCATTGGGGAAATTATCCAGGATCCGACCGTCGATGTCGTCTTAAAAGTCGGACTCGTCGCTCTTATTGTGGGCTTGGCGGTCCTGTTTGTCTCAGTGCTTAGAGAACGGCTTTACTTAAGAAAAAAAGATCCCTATAAAGACATAAGGAGGTAACCGAATGCTACTTTCAACGACACATTGCATTGAAGGAAAAACCATCGTCAAGCAACTTGGATTGGTCAGAGGAAACACCATCCGTGCCCGCCATGTCGGAAAAGACATCATGGCGGGGCTGAAAAACATCGTCGGCGGCGAGATCAGCGACTACACAAAGATGATGGCCGAGTCCAGAGAACAGGCGATCGACAGAATGATCGCAGAAGCCCAAAGCAAAGGAGCCAACGCGATTGTCGGAATGAAATTCGCCACCTCAATGATCATGCAAAGCGCCTCAGAGATACTCGCCTACGGAACTGCTGTTATCGTTGAATAATATGGCGGTGCGTAGCGCAGGCACCGATGCTTGCGTTCCTTTAAGGGCGTGTTTATTGCGGAACTTCCGGGCATTTCATAATGTACTCGCGAATCTTGTCCATATCGGCTATTGCGACAGCTACCTTGTCGTCAGCGGCCCCATAGTATAGATAAAGCTGGTTTGTTTCGGGCATGACGATGCCGCCGGTAACGAATGTTACATCGCTGACATCACCGATGCGTTCATAGTCTTCTCGCGGGCCGAGTACCCACTCCTCACTCCGGCGAAGCACGCGCCAGGGTTCATTCTTGTCCAGCAGCGCCAGTCCCGTTCGGTAAATCTGGCTGGAGGTGGTGTGCCGTACGCCGTGATAAACGATGAGCCATCCCTCGGGGATTTCAATCGGCTGACAGCCCAGACCGATGCGGGCGCCGTCCCAGTGGGCGTAGCGGGTACTGAGCAGGACGCGGTGGTCGCCCCAGTGTTTCAAGTCCGGCGACAAACTCATCCAGATATGCGCCTCGCCGCGAACGATGGGCCGATGGATGAGTGCGAATCGCCCGTTAAACCGGCGTGGGAACAGGCAGGCGTCCTTATCTTCCGGCGGGAGCATTCCGCCCAGACGGGCGAATGTCTTGAAGTTGCGCGTGATTGCCAGTGATACGACCGGGCCGCCCATTCCAAACGACACATAGGTGATGCCGTACTGCTTTTGCTCTTCGAGCCAGACGATGCGAGGGTCTTCCAGCCCCCACCGTTCTTCGTGGCTCTGCTGATCGGCCTCCATCGTCGGTTCCGAATCAATCTGCCAATCCGTCAGCCCGTTCTTGCTCCGGGCCACACAAAAATGGCTAAAGCCCCGCATGTCTTCGACACGGTTGAGCAGCAGCACATCGCCGTTGACCTGAACGGCGCCGGGATTGAACACCGAGTTAATCGGGTAAGGCCAATCAGCGGCGGTCAAGATGGGATTGCCCTCAAAGCGGGTAAACAGCTCCGATGCCAGTTTTGCTCGTTTTAACGGGGTCATTCTTGTATTTCTCTCATTATTGTCTTTTCGGCTCTTACGCTCTTGTTTAATTCGGCGATAAGTGTTTTGAGATTTAACAAGTAATCACTCTTTTGGCAAAAAACAATACGAAAAAAGCATTTTTTGAAAAGATTTTACGCTAAAACACTCTATTTCGGAGTATTTTTCTCTTTTCAAAATCCCCTCAATTGGGTTTACTTGGGAACAATGGCAGTGTGCCAGCGTATTCAGTACAGAAAATGGCTCGGTAAGAGTTCAAGCTTTAACTTGTTCGCTCACACACTAACAGTGTGAGTTATTGCGGCGTCTGCAATGTTATGAAATAGAAGATTTCAGGAGAGCAGCAATGAAGGAAATAGTTTGTTTAGCGGTGTTATTATCGATCAGTCTGTTGGTGCTTAATGCGTCCGCCGGAACGCTTATTACCGAGTATGAAGATCAATCCTCCAGCGTCTCGCTGCAGGTGGCTCGAATGAACGGACAAGCGGGTATCGCGGTGGTCTTCGCCGGAACCGATGACCTGCATTACTACGCGACCGCGACAGCGGCCCCAGCCCCGCACCTGAAACTAAAGATTTTCGCTCAAGCGGACGGCTTGACATTTAGCGATACTGTTTACCCAGAATACCAATACTTCAACGACCCGGCCAAAGGCAAAATAGAAGTCTTCGTTGGAAATTTCAAGGTGTTTATCCCGATGGCCCCACATGTTTTTGGTGTTGACGATATTGAAGTTTCCGTCACTATCGAAGGCATTGCTTGTACCAGCCAGTTGTGCCTGACGCCGTTTAAGAAAAATGTAACTGGTAATGTTTCTCTGGCACAAATAAATAGCTGGCCGGAGATTGATTTTAAGGTGGCTCCTGAGTCTCAACACGGCCAAGCGGATAGCGGCACGGGCTTGGAGCCCGTGGTGGGCAACCCTGTCGATCACGGCCAAGATGGCCGTGCCACGGCGGGGCTTGTTGCTATGCTGTCGGGTTGGGGCGAAACTGGCGATTCCGAAGATGTCGCTGACAAAAGCGTGCTGTGGTTTTTTCTGCTGGCACTGTTGGCGGGGCTGTCGATTAACATTATGCCGTGTGTGCTGCCGGTGATTCCGCTGATCATTATGCGGCTGGTCGGGCAGGCCAAAGGGTCCGGCCCCAGGCGCGTCGCATTGGGCTTTTCGTTCTGCGGCGGCATCGTCCTGTTCTTTGCGGTGTTCGCGGCGATCTCTGCGATTGCGAAGCTGTCCACCGGTACGGGTCTGGATATGAACAGCTTGTACCGCAATCCCGCCGCTGTGATAACACTGTTTTTGTTCATTCTGTTTTTCGCATTGGTTCTGCTGGATGTGCTGGTGCTGACACTGCCGTCGTCGGTTGCCAACAAGCAGGGCGGCGGATCAGGATTTGCCGGGTCGGTCGGGATGGGTTTCTTCGCCGGCATATTAAGTACGCCGTGCAGCGGAGCGATTATCGGGGCGGTGCTGGTTTGGGCGCAGACCCAACCGCTGACCGTCAGCAGTGCCGCGCTGGTGCTGATGGGCGTCGGGATGGCGGCCCCGTATGCGATGCTGATCTCGACACCAAAACTGCTGGACTATGTACCCAAACCTGGAACCTGGATGGAAATTTTCAAAAAGACCGGCGGCTTCCTGCTGCTGATCATTGCGGCTAAGTTCATGCTGGCCGGACTGACGAAAGACCATCTGATTAATGTGCTGCTGTACGGCGTGATTTTTTGTTTTTGTGTCTGGATGTGGGGAACATGGGTAATATTTTCTACGCCGAAAGCAAAAAAATGGACAGTGCGATCGGTCGCTTTAATTATCGCTGTTGCCGGCGGCTTTTGGCTGTTGCCTACGCCGAAACAATCGCGGGTTGATTGGCAGAAATATGATCCGGCGGTTGTACAAAACGCACTGCAAAAAGAAAAGCCCGTTCTGCTGAAGTTTACCGCCGACTGGTGTAGCAATTGCAAGATTGTTGACAAGACGGTTTATCAGGATGCTGCGACGGTTGCGTTGCTGGCGCAAAAAGGATTTGTCGCCATCAAGGCCGATACGACCCAGCAGGGGTTTGGGGCCACGGTCGATTACAAAGCCGTCTTCAAAGAGCCGGGCAATGTCCCCAACACGATCCTGCTGAACCCGGACAAGCAGACCATCACCAAAATCCGAGGCCTCTTCACGCCGGACGAATTGAAACAAATTATTACAGAACACTTTTAAGCGAAAACGCAGGGAGGGAAAATTGAAAGCACCCTTTTCGCAAAAAACAACCGTTTGCGTTCTTACCGCTCGCGGTATGGCAGCCATTTCATCGGTCGCGGTGGCCGGGGCGGATGCGCGAGCGATTTTGGGAAATGTGTTTCACTCCGGCACAAACACGGCCAAGCAGAGCTTGACCGTGGCACCCGGTGAGATTTTGCATGGGTCGATTGTTGATGGTCAACGGGTGATTGATGAGGTGGTGGTTGGGTGCGAGGGCGAAAACACATTCGTCATTCACTGCCACGGCAATCCCCTTTTGGTCGAACAAATTGTTACACTGCTGCAATCACACGGGGCAGAGCTAATTGATGCGGATCGGTTTGCACGAGCGAGTTATCAGAAATCGACAAGCAATACGATTGAAGCCGAAGCACGACTGGCCATGCAAAAGTCCGCCACCGTTGCAGGTGTCAAAATCCTGCAAGCACAAATCAGTGGCGGATTGTCGCAATGGGCACAGGATACACTTACGGCGATTGATACGCTTAATATTGACCACTTCAAACAGCGGTGCGGCGAGATTCTTCAGCAAAGTAAAATTGCACAGCGCATCATCGAGGGCGTTCGCATCGTCATCGCCGGGCCGCCGAACTCGGGCAAGAGTACACTGCTGAACTGTCTGGCCGGACAGGAACAAGTGATCGTCTCCGATGCCGCTGGGACCACGCGAGACTGGGTGAGCATCATATGTTACCTTGGCGATCGCGCAGTGTGCGCCGAATTCATCGATACCGCCGGATTGGATGACGCACTGGCCGATGCGGACGATATCGAACGCACCGCACAGAAGATGACGCGGGACTTGCTCAAGTCGTGCGATTTGGTTTTGTTCGTGCAGGATGTAACACAGCAGGCAGAAGGCGCTGCCCATGTACCGGTTATCTATGTCAATAATAAATGTGATCTGATTCAAGAACACAAGAATACAAGGACACGAGAACCCAAGTCTTTCTCTATCAGTGCCAAAGATAATAATGGCATTGATTTACTGGTGCAGGGAATCATTGAGCAATTGGGTGTTGTGGATTTCGACGCGGCCGAGCCAGCGGCCTTTACGCAACGACAACGAAACCTACTTTCAGCCATTATCAACACAAATCAGTCACCGGAAGAAATACTGTCCGACCTGCTCGGCCTTAGGCCAACAAGTCGTTATTAGGGTAGGCGTTGAATACGGAGTGACAATCAGGACTTAAGCATCCCAGTTCAGCTTGCTCTGGTTGAGATAGTAAAAACGCCCCAACAGATGCATCAGAACCATAATCAGATATAGTTGGATGGGGAGCAATAAAATACCCCCAACGATTGAATACTGGAACAACCGAATCAAATAGATGCCGCCGCCAATGACAAAGGATATCTGAAAAACCAACAGGCAGTAGGGCAAGAGTGTGCAGAAAATTGAAATGATATGAATAAATGGATTGTAGCCGGATGACGATTTAAAAATAACAACCGCCAAAAAGAACATAGGGAAGTAAAATGTTCCGATTACCAGTAACAAAGTAAAGACTCGGTCAAATCGTTCTGTGAAAATCGGATACAATCCAGCCGGAAGAAAACAGATCAGAGCCGGTATAATCATAGTAAAGAACTTGCCTGTTAGATTGAAATAGCCCCCGAAGGTAAAAGAAGTACCGCTGAAGTCAAATGAATCAGCAAAGAGACTGTCCGGTGCCGCTGTGGCTCCAACCGCACTTTCTCGAACACAATGGTACAGATAATTGACCAGTTCAATAGAGACCATCAGGCCGATAAAGCCAACCGCAATCCGAACGGCTAAGAGGCCTGAACGGCGAACCCCGGACAGCAACAGAAAACATACCGTAAAGAGGCCGATATGTGCCAGTCCGGTGGTGTTAGCCGGAAATAAAAGGGCATTGAAGAAATTCCGCCGCTGTGGCTCGGTCATTTCGTCTTGAATGCATTGATTATCCACTATCGTCCTTTGTATCTATCTCTATGGTTTACCATAGGAATAGACGCTGGTACTCTGAAAGTGTTTCAGGAAATCACCTCAGTTTTTCGGTGATAAGGGTTTTGACTTTGGTTACTCTACTCAGTTTCCATTTTTTTGATTGCTTCCAGTTGCCGAACTGCTTCGCGGTCACGGGGGCGATCCATTGCCTTTTTGGATTGAATGAGTGCGTCCCGATCTAGCACTTTCAACCGTGTTTGTCCCGCTTCAATGGTTTCGCACATTTGTTCGACCTGACTGAAACCGCCCAGGCCCTGTACTTCACTGATACAATCCAACTGCCCTAAGTCAGTGTCCAAATATAAATTCTTGAGTTTTTGGCAATTTTCAGAGGTTAACGAAAGTGGCAGTCGCTGGGGTGTCATCCGATGAACCGGATTCAAATCGGCCAGGGCTTGTTGAAGGCGAAGCAGATTATCCGGCGTAAAATCGCAGCAAACATCAACATCTACAGTTGACAGGGTTCCCCCATGAACAATGCACGCATACCCTCCAATCAGAACGAATCGGACCTCTTCTTTGACAAGACGAGTCAGCAGGTCAATGTATGTTTGGCTCATAGCTTCTTCGCTTTCTGTAGCTTACGCCGCATATCCAGTGAGATATCGTGTCGGCGCATCCGTTCGGCGGGTGTTCGTTGGAGATTGTGCCACAGCGCCCACAGGTCAACGCCGTTTTTGCGGGCTTCGGCCAGTTCGGCACTCCCATTGATGAATGCCTCAATGCTCCGACTATTTTTAGCGTCTGCTTTTATCATCTCTTTAACCCAATTTTTCGGTGATGAGGGTTTTGGCTTTGGTTAGGGCTTCGTCGAGTTTGGTTGCGTCTTTGCCGCCAGCCTGGGCCATGTTGGGTCGTCCGCCGCCGCCGCCGCCGACTATCGGGGCGATTGCTTTGACGATGTCACCTGCCTTGACATCTTGTTTAATAAGGTCATCAGTAACACCCGCCAGCAACATCACTTTGCCATCGTCTGTGGCGACGCCGAAAACGATGGCTGCGGATTTTGCTTTTTTCTTTAAGCTATCAATGGCGGCGCGTGCCTGATCGACCTGTACATTGGGTAACTTGCCCACGATGATAAATGCCTCGCCGATCTTTTCAGCCGCATCGAGCAGCTTTGTCGCCTCGGCCATCGCATCGCCGGCCGATTTGCCGCCGCCGGCCTTGAGTTCTTTTTTGAGCTTTTTATTATCATCCAGCAGTTTGGCCACCCGTGCGGCAACTTGGTCCGCCGGGGCCTTGAGCGTTTCGATGAGTTCATCGACCACGCGGCTGCGAGCGGTAAGATGCTCAATAAGACCCGGGCCGGTCAACGCCGTAATCCGGCGGACGCCCGCAGAGATGCTCTCTTCTTTTTGCACCGCAAAGCCACCGATCTGGGCGGTGTTGGCCACATGTGTGCCACCGCAGAACTCCTTGCTGAAAGCGTTGGGAATATCTGCTT
>QNBU01000009.1 GCA_003644215.1 Planctomycetota bacterium | reverse complement strand
CAGAACCGCTCGCCGGCCATACCGTTGATAAAGGCCTCGCCGCGTGTGGCGCCATAGAGCAGGGTGTTGCCGCCGATGATGTTTTCATGGGCCCGAAAGGGTGATCCGGGCGGTGTTTCAACGATGATTTTGCCGCCGCTGAGTCCCTTGCCAAGATAGTCGTTGCTGTCGCCGATCAACTTTAAGGTTACGCCCTGTGTCAGAAAAGCGCCGAAGCTTTGACCTGCCGAGCCGGTAAATTCGATTTTAAGGGTGTCGTCGGAAAGCCCGTTCGGCCCGAATTTTTTGACCAGACGATTGCTCAGAATCGTACCGATGGTGCGATCTGTATTCTGGATCATCATTTGGAGTTCTGTCTTTTTGCCCTTTTCAAGCGTCGCTTTTGCCTCCTCGATAATCGTCCAGTCCAAATGTTCTTTTAAGGGGTTGGTTTGTGTCTTCGAATTGAACAATGTGCCGGTGTCTTTGACTTTGGGCTGGTGGAAGATCATTGAATAATCCAGGCCCTTGGCTTTATAATGGTCAATTGCATCCCGCATACAGAGCATGTCAACGCGGCCGACCATTTCATTGACCGTGTGGAAACCAAGCTGCGCCATCAACTGGCGTGCTTCTTCGGCGACAAATGTCAAATAGTTGATGATATTTTCCGGTTTTCCCGCAAATCGTTTTCGCAATTCCGGATCCTGTGTTGCGATGCCGAAAGTACAGGTGCCTTCGTGGCATTTACGCAGAAGTGTGCATCCCAGACAGACCAGGATGGCCGTTCCAAAGCCGAACTGCTCGGCGCCCAGCATCGCGGCGATGACCACATCCCGACCGGTACGAAGTTGCCCGTCTGTTTGGACACGGATACGGTCCCGCAGTTTATTCATAACCAGCACCTGCTGGGTTTCGGCCAGACCCACTTCCCACGGACAACCGGCATGTTTGATGGAGGATTGCGGGCTGGCGCCGGTGCCGCCGTCAAAGCCGCTGATAAGGACTTCATCAGCATTTCCCTTGGCAACGCCCGCGGCAATTGTACCCACGCCGACTTCCGAAACCAGCTTGACAGAGACCTTGGCTTCGGGATTGGCGCACTTCAGGTCAAAAATTAATTGTGCCAAATCCTCAATTGAGTAAATGTCATGGTGCGGCGGCGGCGATATCAGGGTAACGCCCGGTGTTGAGTAACGCATTGTCGCGATTTCTTGACTGACTTTTTTGCCGGGCAATTGCCCCCCCTCACCGGGCTTAGCACCCTGGGCCATCTTGATCTGAATTTCTTTGCCTTTTGAAAGGTATTCGATGGTTACGCCAAATCGCCCGCTGGCGACTTGCTTAATGGCACTGTTCTTGGAATCGCCATTGGGTTCAGGGACATAGCGCGCGGGGTCTTCTCCGCCCTCGCCGGTATTGCTCATGCCGCCGATGCGGTTCATCGCGATAGCCATACACTCGTGAGCCTCTTTGCTGATTGAGCCGTGGCTCATCGCTCCGGTGCAAAATCGCTTGAGAATTTCATGGGCCGGTTCAACCTCTTCAAGCGGAATTGCGTGACTGTCTTTGAACCTAAAGAGACCTCTAAGTGTACACAGCGCTTCATTCTGGTCGTTAATAGCTTTGGAGAAATCATCGTATGCTTTTGGATTATCGTAGAAAACCGCGTGCTGCAATTTACTGATGGTTGTTGGATTCCATAGATGCCGCTCACCATCGGTGCGATACATATAGTCGCCGCCGAAATCCAATTCAAGTGAACCCAACTTTTGTGGGCCATAGGCCGCATTATGACGCCTTTGAATATCGGCGGCGATTTGCTCCAGACCAATACCCCCGATTCGTGAACTGGTTCCGGTAAAATACCTGTCAATGACATCTTTGTTGATGCCGATTGCCTCAAACAACTGGGCGTTGAAATAACTGCGGAGCGTTGATATCCCCATTTTGCTCATCGTTTTCAAAATACCCTTTTTAATGGCGGCGATATAGTTGCTCGCAATTTGCGATGCTTCCAACTCTTGCGGCAGATCATCCTGCTCCTGCAACTGGCAAAGCACCTCAAAAACGAGATATGGATTGATGCCGTTCGCCCCGAAACCGCACAACAGGCAAAAATGCTGGACTTCCCGTGCTTCCCCTGTTTCCAGGATCACCCCGGCCTCGCCGCGCAGACCTTTTTTGATTAAAGCATGGTGTACGGCTGAAACCGCCAGTAGTGCCGGAATGGCCGCTTTCTTTTCATTCGCCGTTTTGTCGCTGATAATAATCAAAGAGGCGTCTTCCTGGACAATGGCCTCTTCAGCATCTATGACGAGCTGGTCAATGGCTTTTTCAAGTCCCAGCGTCGGGTCGTCTTTATCCAGAGTGAAAACCGAACGAATTGTTCGAACCTTATAATCATTACGGTTTACATGGCGAAGCCGAGCCATATCCTCATTGGTCAATACCGGATGCGGCAATTTGAGCTGCCTGCAATGCTGGGGCGTCTCGTCTAGTATGTTTAACTTTTTTCCGGTAAAGCTCATCAAACTCATGACTAATCCCTCACGCAGTGGGTCGATGGGGGGATTGGTAACCTGGGCAAACATCTGTTTGAAATAATCGTACAGCAACCTGGGGCGGTCGCTCAAAACGGCAAGGGCGTTATCGGCGCCCATTGAGCCGACGGGTTCCTGCCCATGGATTGCCATAGGTTTCAAAAGAACCTGCAATTCTTCTCGGGTAAACCCAAAGGATTGCATCCGTTTTGTCAAAGTTTCGGGTGTTCCATGCTCCAGATGCGGCGTGTCAAACAGCCCTTTCAATTCGATCCAGTTTTGGTTTAGCCAGCGGCGATAGGGCTTTTGCCGTGAGATTCTTCCCTTAATCTCGTTGTCTGTAATAATGCGTCCCTCTTCGGTATCGACTAAGAACATTTTGCCCGGGCGAAGACGGCCCTTGGATCGGATTTTTTCAGGGGGGAACTCCACGACCCCTGTTTCGCTGGCCATCACCACAATACCATCGGTTGTGATCGTATAGCGGCTGGGGCGCAACCCGTTTCGGTCAAGCGTTCCGCCCAAAAATCGCCCGTCTGTAAAGACCATAGCCGCCGGACCATCCCACGGTTCCATGATCGAGGCATGATACTCATAGAAAGAGCGTTTGTCGGTGCTGATATGATATTTATCGCCGAATGCTTCCGGGATCATCATCATCAGTGAATGCGGCATACTGCGACCGGCCTGATTCAGCAACTCCAGCATATTATCAAAGCAGGCCGAGTCGCTCGCCTCCGGCGTCAGAACCGGAAGCAGGTCTCTGAGGTCGTCGCCAAAGGCGGCGCATTCCATTCGGTTTTCGCGCATTTGCATACAGTGGCGATTACCGCTGAGTGTATTAATCTCACCGTTATGAGCGATACAGCGGAACGGTTGGGCCAACTGCCAACTCGGAAATGTGTTGGTGCTGTACCGCTGATGCACAATCGCCAGAGCGGAAGTAAATCGCTCGTCATTGAGATCAGGATAATAGGCGAACAACTGCCAGGCCATGAACATCCCCTTGTAGCAGATCGTTTTACACGAAAGGGAGCTGATATAGAAAACATCTGCCGTTTCGCCATATTTTTCATTGACCAGTCGTTCGGTTCGCTTGCGTGCCAGGAATAGTTTTCGCTCCAGGTCTTGGCCGGCCCGGCCGCAGCCATCTACAAAAACCTGTTGAATAAAAGGTTCCGCTGACAGGGCTATTTCTCCCAGGCACTCCCGTGCCACCGGCACGACCCGCCAATCCACGACCGTCATCCCATAGTGAGCGATTGCTTGCTCCAGCAATGTATTGCACGCATTACGAAGTTTTTCATCTTTAGAGCCAAACACCATGCCGACTCCATAACAACCGGATTCAGGCAGTTTAATGTTTCGTTTTTTTGCCTCTGTTGCTAAAAAATCATGGGGAATTTGGCAAAGAATGCCTCCGCCGTCACCGGTAACATTATCAGCGCCAGCCGCTCCGCGGTGGTGCAGATTCAAAAGAACCTGTTTGGCGTGCTGAATAATGGAGTGATCTTTCCTGCCGGAAATATTGACGATGGCGCCGATCCCGCAGGCGTCATGCTCTCGTCTCGCTTCATACAAACCCTGATTTTTTGGTATCAATGACATTAGTTTTCCTGCCAGTTGTTACTTCTGCTCACGCTCGCTTCCAAAAAAACAAGCATATCGATTTAATTCTTGTGTTGACATCGTACCTTAAACGCGAGTTATCTTTCAATCTGTTTTGCTTATAAAGCAGCTAATAATTACGATAAGAATTTCTAACAAGACAAACAAAAACTCTGCCAGACAATCTCACCCGGCAGAGTTAATCTTTCAGCTTGATTGCTATCGTTTTACGATGGCTCTGTTACCTGAGAAAGAGCATCTCGGCATAACTTGGCAGCGGCCACAGGTCCGCATCGACCAGCATCTCCAGTGCATCGGCCGCCTGGCGGACAGTTGCCATCGCCGGGATGACCGTGTCGCGATAAGCGCGGGCCTGCATATTGGGTTTGCTGATCGACTGGGCCTTATCCACAGTGGTTTCCAATGCTTCAATTCCCGCACCCAATTCATCAATCAGGCCGCACACCTTCTCAAGAATCGTTTGCATTGAGTTGCAGACAACCCCGGCATCAGCAACAATACCCATCGACGAAGCCAGCCGACCGGAATATTCGATACAAGCGGGCATGATTTGTCGCTTGGCAATATTCAGCATCGTCAGGGCTTCAATGTTGATGCTCCCGCTGTATCCTTCAAGCAGAATTTCTGTCCGTGCGTACAGTTCCTGTTTGGTTAATACCTTATGTTTTTTGAATAAGGTGACATGCTCTTTTTCCGTAATGGTTTCGAGCGATTCGACGGTTGAACGAATGTTCGGCAGGCCGCGTTTTTCCGCCTCGACAACCCATGCGTCAGCATAGTTATCGCCGTTAAAGACGACCCGATGATGATCTTTGGCTATTTTTTTAAGCAGTTTGTGTGTTTCTTTACGGACATCCCTTGCTTTTTCCAATGCACCAGCGATTTCGCTCAGCACATCGGCAACAATCGTATTGATGACGAAGCTTGGTCCAGAACAGGACTGAGTGGAACCAACCATTCGGAACTCAAATCGGTTTCCGGTAAAGGCAAACGGAGAGGTTCGGTTACGGTCGGTACAGTCTTTCGGAAGCGGCGGCAGGGTGGATATACCGAGTTTTAGCTCCCCGCCTTTTTGGGAGGATTTGGCGCCGCCGGCAGCCAGTTGCTCTAAGATATCGTTTAATTGGTCGCCCAAAAAGACCGAAACAATGGCCGGCGGAGCTTCATTAGCGCCCAGGCGATGTTCATTGCCGGTATTGGCGACCGAGGCACGAAGCAGTTTGGCATACTTATCAACCGCGCGAATCACCGCACACAGGAACACGAGAAAAACCATGTTTTCATGGGGTGTGCTGCCCGGGTCAAGCAGATTAACGCCGGTATCGGTAACCATTGACCAGTTGTTGTGCTTGCCGGAGCCATTGACGCCTACAAAAGGTTTTTCGTTAAGCAGGCAGACGAAATGATGCCGCAGTGCGACTTTTTCGAGCGTTTCCATCGTGAGCTGATTATGATCCGTGGCGACATTGACCGTTGTGAAAACCGGCGCCAGTTCATACTGCGCCGGAGACACCTCATTGTGCTGGGTTGTTGCGGAAACACCCAGTTTCCACAACTCAGTATTGACATCGTTCATATATGCCGCAATGCGTTCATGCAGTGTTCCGAAATAGTGATCGTCCATTTCCTGACCGCGCGGAGACGGGGCGCCGAACAAGGTTCGGCCGGTCAGAACCAGGTCCAGCCGTTTTTCAAAAAAACCTCGGTCGATCAGGAAATACTCCTGTTCCGGCCCCAGCGTGGAAGTAACGCTTTGCACATTGGCCTGGCCAAGGGCTTTCAGTACGCGGACAGCCTGTTTGCTGACCGCTTCCATCGAACGCAGCAGGGGGGTTTTTTTATCAAGGGCCTCACCAGTGTAAGAGCAGAAAGCACACGGAATGTAAAGTGTCTTGCCCTTGACAAAAACAGGTGAAGTGCAATCCCATGCCGTATAGCCGCGCGCCTCAAAGGTTGCGCGCAACCCGCCCGATGGAAATGACGAGGCGTCGGGTTCGCCCTGAACAAGCAACTTACCGCTAAACTCCATAATGGTCTTGCCGTCCGGTGTGGGTGAAATAAACGAATCATGTTTTTCCGCCGTCAACCCGGTCATCGGCTGGAACCAGTGGCAGAAATGGGTGGCCCCTTTTTCCAGCGCCCAGTCTTTCATTGCATTGGCGATGACATCGGCGATGCGGATCGTAAAATCACCTTGTCCCTGACGGATGGCGGCAAATTGTTTGTAAATGTTTTTTGGCAGTCGTTGCCGCATGACTGCATCGTTAAAAACATTGATGCCGAATATGTCCGTTATTTGGCTTTGCTCGTTCTTCATGACTTCTCCTGTTTGGATAAAGGCGTTAGGGTCCATATTTGCCACAAGCCCGTTGGCAACGCGGTCAAAAACATTCTATAGCCGGTTCATTTAATTTCAAGCATTCATCGCTCGGTATTCAAAGAATACCGAGCGATGGCCCGCGATTGTATGACTGTTGCACAGTAATCTGCCGCAACAGTTTGTACTGATGCAAAATATGTGCCACTTTTTTAATGCTGGCAGATTATCCATATCTCTATTAATAGCAAATCGTTATGCGTGTTTCCAGTGTTGTTGAGACGACCTCTCGGACTACATTATTGTAAGCGTCCGGCAGAGATGTTTACAATTTCGTATCTTTTTTGTATGAACTTATCATCTTATCGCCATTTGTGCTGGGAAGAGGTGATAGCGATTGATATTTATATTTGAGATTGAACTCGATTTATGCGACAATCAGAGGGTTGGGCGTATGTTGTTCACTAAAAAAGTAGCTTGCGCGGAGTTCTATGTTTTTGACACTGGCTAATCAGATCACCCTATTACGGATTCTGCTGATTTCCCCATTCGTCCTTTGTTTGCTTAAAACAGGGCATCCAAATTACGGCCACTGGATTCGCGGAGGGGCGGTTTTGATCTTTGTGGTGATGGCGATCAGTGACGCGATGGATGGTTATTTGGCCCGGAAGCAAAAGCAGGTTACCGCATTAGGGGCATTTCTGGATCCGATGGCGGACAAACTAATGATTACCTGTGCCAGCGTGATCCTTTGTTCCCCTCAAACCGCGATTGAAGGTTTTGTGCTGCCGTTGACGGTTGTGGTGCTGATTATCGGCAAAGATATATTGTTATTGCTGGGGTTTATTATCACCTTTTTGTTGACCGGACAAATCCACATCCGGCCTGTTTGGGCGGGTAAGGCCTCGACTTTTCTGCAGATCATCATGGTTTTCTCAATTTTAGTCGGCCCCGAAACGGCCCGCTGGGTAGCCCTCTGGCCTGCGATAACCGCCGCAATCTGCTGGGCAACTGGGTTTTGCGCAATGGCGGCAACTTTTGTTTACATTTACCGCGGAATTCGGTATATTGAAGAGTTTGGTAACACTGAAAAAATAACCCCTGAACCACTGGACAATAGAAAATGAGTCAATTTAGCGAAATACCTGAAATTCTGGAAGACCTTAGGCAGGGCAAAATGATTGTCTTGGTTGATGACGAAGACCGCGAAAACGAGGGCGATCTGGTTTGTGCGGCGGAACTGGTTACGCCGGAAATAATCAATTTCATGGCCACGCACGGCCGCGGGATGATTTGTATGCCCATCACCGAAGAGCGTTGTAACCAACTGAACCTGCACCCGCAGAGTATGGAAAACACAGCGCGTCTGGGGACGGGCTTTACGGTAACGGTTGACGCCCGTGAGGGGGTTACGACCGGCATCAGTGCCGCCGATCGATCCCACACGATTCGTGTTGCGGTTAACCCAGAGAGCAAGCCGGCAGACCTGGCCCGCCCGGGACATATCTTTCCGCTTCGGGCCCGCGATGGAGGCGTTCTCGTTCGTGCCGGTCAAACCGAGGGTGCCATTGACCTGATGAAAGCGGCTGACCTCCAACCCGCTGGAGTGATTTGTGAGATTATGAACGATGACGGGACGATGGCCCGGCTTGACGAACTGGACATTTATTGTCGCAAGCACAATCTCAAGATGACATCAATCGCCAAGCTGATCGAGTATCGGCTTCAGCGAGAACAGCACATTCATCGTATTCAGGATGTCCACCTGCCGACTGATTATGGTGAGTTTAAATTGATTGGTTATGAAAGTCCCGGCTCGACAGAGCCGCACCTGGCCTTGTGCAAAGGGGGAGTTGGTGATTTGGACGAAAACGGCGTCGTTATCAAGCACGATAAACCGGTTTTGATTCGTGTGCATTCTGAGTGCATGACCGGCGATCTCTTTCATTCTCAACGATGTGAATGCGGCTATCAGTTGATTACCGCAATGCAGTTGATAGAAAAAGAAGAGGTCGGCGCACTGATTTACCTGCGTCAGGAAGGGCGGGGGATCGGTCTGGCAAATAAACTGCACGCCTATAAACTCCAAGAACAGGGCCTTGATACTTATGACGCAAATTTGGAGTTGGGTTTTCAGGCAGACAAACGGGACTATGGTCTTGGCGCCCAAATCTGCCGCGATCTGGGCTTAAGCAATGTCCGCATTCTGACCAATAATCCCAAAAAAGTATCGCGGCTGGAAGTCTATGGCATTCGGATTGTCGAGCAGATTCCGCTCCGGGCCAAACCCGGTGAACACAATCGTAAATACCTGCAAACAAAAAAAGCTCGATTTGGACATTTGCTGGATGAAGACCTATAGAGAAATGCTTTTTGCATTGAGACGGCTCTCTGTTGGATTCTTGTGTTTGTTGGCGGCGGTGATTGTGCTTACCGGCTGCGAAACGGCACAAGTTCCTATGCAGCCCGCTGTTCAGCGCGCCGGTGGTGTATCAATCGAGCGGATACGCATTTCGGCGATAACCGAGTTTGTCCCGGATGTGGGATCGTCCACCCCAATGTATGTTAAAACGCTTATTGAACTTTTTGATGCATCGGATTCTTTGGTGAAAGTCCCCTGCACCTTTCGCTTTGAATTGTATGAGTTTCATCCGCTTTCATCGGATCCGCGCCGACGGCGTCTGATGATTTGGCCGGATCAGAATTTGAATGATCCTGATGCGAACGATGAACACTGGAATGAGTTTCTGCGGGGATACGAGTTTTATTTACCCCTTGATTTTATGCCCGGACAGGGCAAAAAATATATTTTAGAAGCGACCTGTTTTGCAGATCAGAGGCGGTATAATGATTTGTTCAAAGTGGAAGTTTCGGCCATAAAAAATTAGATGAAGGGTGGGATAAAAAGCGTGTCATGTTTTCATAACCATAGTAATAACATAAGCTTAGATGACACGTCGTTGGTTCGTCGCTGTCAGCGGGGCGACTCGGAGGCCATGTCTTGTTTAATTATTAAGTATCAGGACAGGGTCTATAATGTAATATTTAAAATTTGTCAAAATCATGACGATTCGGCGGAACTTACACAAGATACATTTGTCAAAGTATTAGAGAGTATTAATTCGTTCCGCGGCAAGAGCAGCTTTTATACATGGTTGTTCCGCGTGGCGGTGAACCATTCGTTGAACTACTGCAAAAGGCGCTTCAAACTGTCGCCGGTGTCTCTGGATGCCGAAAATGATCAGCTTGAAGAAGGCAAAGGGAAACTTGCGGCGGTGCTGGCCGATCCCAATGGCGTGGATCCGGCGGTCGTTGCCCAGCAAAAGGAACTGTCGCAGATTGTTGTAAACTCAATAGGCCAATTGCAGCAGGAGCATCGAGTGGTTTTGGTGTTGCGGGATATTGAGCAGATGAGTTACGCCGAGATCGCTGCGGTGTTGCAAATTGAAACCGGAACAGTCAAAAGCCGGCTCAGCCGGGCACGCGCAAAGTTGCGCCAATTACTGGAAACGGTACTGATATGAATGAAAATCACAAAATCGAGATCGAAGAATTGTTAAATGACCTGGTTGATGGTCGGGCCACCGATCGTCAGGAAACGGAATTCAAACGATTGGCTAAGCATAATCCAGCTATCGTCGATCAGCTTGCGGCCATGCAGCGGCAAAAAGAACTTCTCGGCGCACTGCCGATTGAATCGGCACCCGCTTCGTTGGCCAAAGAGGTCAGTTCGGCGTTGGAACGGAAGCTGATTCTCGGCGATGTTGCCGAATCAGAGCGGACCCTTGCGGGCGCGAGCCATTTGGTGCTGTGTCGTATTCTGACAACGGCGGCGATGCTGCTTTTGCCGCTCGGCTTGTTGTCCTTTGTCGTCATTGAAATTCTCAAACCGGTTTCGCCCGGTCCGGCTGTCTATGTTTCAACGGATGAAATGCTGGCTCGGCAGGAGTCGGATAACTTAGCGGCCCTAACGCCGGTAGTTGACACCGAACGGCCCTTTGACGGCATTCTGACTTTCGCAACGAATCGGCAAATGGCGGTCAGCAACTATATCGAAAAAAGGATATTTGATCAGGGGCTAAACAGCTTTCCAAACCGAACGGCTGATGTAGCAACCTATCAGATTACGGCTCCGGCGGAAAAGATCGCAATACTGATCGGCTCCCTTGAAAATGTCTGGCCCCATTGCCGGGATGTTTCCTTGCGTGTTATCGGTAGCTCCGGCGGCGATGCGATTGAGATTCCGCAGGTTCAGGCCAAACAAATTGCAGTACTCGCCGTCGAGGATAATCGCCAAATGCTTCAGCATCTGGCCGACCAATATGCCAGGACAAATGAAAACAAAAAGACCTTATTCGCCAAAGAAGAGGCCGCCGAGTTACAGGACATTGGACTTGACGAATCCCCTCGATTAGCGATGCCAATTCTGGCCGGAACGGACGATGCGCCTTCTGAAGAACCGGTTTCTACGCAACCGACGATCCGATTGCGTATCCGGATTGAACGCACAATTGGGCAATGAGATACAGTGGCAATAATAATAGAGGAACCGATGCTGACGAGTGAAAATACCTGCTTGGTTGTGGTTGATATTCAGGAAAAGCTTTTGGGCGTGATGGCCGAACCCGAATGGGTGGTTAAGAATACCGCTGTTTTGATACAGATCGCTAGGCACCTCAATATTCCCATTTTGTGGTGCCAGCAGGTTCCCAGGGCGCTGGGGCCGACGGTAGGGGAGTTGGCCTCTTTGCTGGCCGGTGTCGAGCCGATCAATAAATCCAGCTTTAGCTGCTGCGGCGAGGAGGCGTTTCTTGCAAAGATCGATGAACTCCAGGCACGCTCAGCGATTATCTGCGGCATCGAGTCCCATGTCTGCGTCTTTCAGACCGCCCGCGATCTCATTCAGCACGGGCTGTATGTTCATGTGGTGGCCGATGCGACATCCTCACGCACGCCGGACAATAAAGACATCGGCATCAATCGGATGGCGGAAGAGGGGGCGGTGATCACCTCAACCGAAATGCTGCTGTTTGAACTGCTGCGCGACGCCAAACACGAAAAGTTCCGCGAACTGGTCAAACTGATCAAATGAATCAAAACATCGAATCCCATTATTATCCATTTCATCACTTGACATTTCGGGGCTGTTTCCTTAGACTATGGGCGGTATTTTTCAGTAAAAACCTGAACTTTGGATAAGACGAGTATTTCGGGTTGCCAAGCAACAAGAAGAGGCAGGTGACCTATTATGTCTGAGTAACAGGAAGCAGAAACACTGTTTTTGGCTCAAAAACCGAAAATTACCAAACGAACCCATTTTTGGATAAGGACACCGAAACATGAAAACCTTGATATTGGCTCAAAAGTAATGTTTCTTATCCAAAGTTTAAGTTAAAAGTACGGTTTGGCGATGTTTTTCAGGTGTATTTGGATTAAAACAGAGGTATTGGACAAATAGATGGCAAAAGCAAAACTTCCTGACGGAAGCATTTTAGAAGTTGCCGATGGGGCGACTGTTGCGGACT
>QNBU01000008.1 GCA_003644215.1 Planctomycetota bacterium | reverse complement strand
GCAGCAAAAACTTAGAAAATCTTCCTCATTCCAGCCGGTTTCGGTAGCCACCTGCGGCAGGAAACATCCGCTGACCCGACCGTCTGTAATATAAATGCCGTCAACGCCCAGCCGTAAACTCAGCGGGTCATCGGTTTTTTCCATTGGGGACAGAACAGAAATCTCGATATCCAGATCGGGTAATTCGGCTGCTGTAATGCGGTCGCCGCCGAAACGCGGGTCATGCATACAGGACGAGACCGCCATCTGACAGACCATCTCGATCAGCGGCTTGTCAGCGGTAAACTGGCCGATACATCCGCGCAATTGCTCGCCGTTTTTCAGCGTTACAAAACACCCCGCCTCGACCAACATCGCCGGATCGTCCGTCGTCGGCTCATGCACCGGTCGCCCCACAACCGCCGCCGCAATCGTATCCTTCGCAACTCTCAACAAGTTTTTTTTCTGCGACTCATTCATCAAATTCCCTTATATTCCTACATACCTGTATTCTTGTATACTTGATTTAATGATGCAGCCATTTCAACTGAATAGATGAGAAATCTTTTTCATGACGAACACAAGCACGATAAGTAACAAAATAACAACAACGGTGGCGATATTGAAATATTTTTCGATCAGGCGACGGGCTTTTTCACCAAATAAGTAAAAAAGCAGGCCCTCGCTGCCGAATCGCAATGTTCGAAAAATGATGCTGATGCCAATAAATTTAAGCAGGGAAACTTCTGCCATCCCTCCCAGCCAGCTAAAAAGCATATACGGAACCGGGGTCAGCGCTGAGATTGCAATCGCCCAGGAGTCGTATCGCTGGTAAAGTTCCAACGCCTGCTGCGCCTTGTCGGCTAATTGAATCGGCCCGACGCTTAACACATCAAAGAAATGCACAACTCTTTCCGGTCCGATTGCCAGACCGAGAGAGAACGCAATCGTTCCGCCTGTTACCGAGAAAACAGAACACAATAAACCGTATTTTATGGAGTTTTTCGGCCTGCCCATACAAAGACCGATGACCAACACATCGGCCGGGATCGGCACACAAATCGGCTCCGTGATTGCAAGGACAATCAGCGCCAGAACGCCAAACCGTGTATCGGCCCAGTGAACAACCCAATTATATAGTTTACGATGCCAGTGCCACCAGGTAACCTGCTCATTCGTCTGTTCGGCCATATTCGCCTCTCAAAAAAAGTTGTTGATTTGCAGTACCGCCTGATGATATATTTAATGTTCGTTAAAGTCAAGGATTCCGAGCATCTTATGAAGCAGGCAGAAACACTGGAGCAGTTTGAAGACACCGTTGCCGGACTTGTGGTTCGTGCGCCCGCTAAGATCAATCTATCCCTGCTGATCACCGGAAAACGACCAGATGGGTTCCACGGTATCGAAACGGTCATGGCCAAGATCAACTGGTACGATGAGTTGTTATTCGAGCCGGCACAAACGGACGGTATTGACCTGATCTGCACCGGCTCGCACTGGGCGCCGGACGGCGAGAAAAATCTGGTGTATCGCGGGTGCCAAATGCTGTACGAGCGGGCCGGAAAAACACCTGCGGTTCGTGTAACCCTAACAAAAAATATCCCCGCCGGAACCGGTCTGGGAAGCGCCAGTTCGGATGCTGCTGCGGCGCTGATGGGTCTGAATCGATTCGCAAATCTCAACCAACCCGACTCGGTTCTCAATGAAATCTGCGCCTCACTCGGCAGCGACATCAATTTTTTTCTCGGCGGACCTTTGGCGTTTTGCTCCGGTCGCGGCGAACAAATCGAAGAAATCCATAAAAAATGCGGCTTTTCGGCAATCCTGCTGATGCCGGACATAAGTGTATCAACAAAAGATGTTTACGGAAATTACCACCATAACAAGATAGAATACCGTCAACTTTCTAAAAAAATAAATCCTCTTTTACAAAAAAAGAGCATTGATTCTGTAGCCAAAATATGCGCAAATATGCTTTCAGAAAGCTGTTTTGACCTGTACCCTCAACTGGAGCGGATCAAACAGGACTGCGAACGACTTTGTAATTTGAAAGTTTGCCTCAGCGGCAGCGGGTCGGCGATGTATATGCTGGTTCCGGAGCTGTTTGAAGAGTTCTTGCAAGTGCAGGAATATATGAAGAAAAAATACAACTGCGAAAGCAGAGTTATCTACAACAATAGATGGTAATTTTTTCATGAGGCAGTCAAAATGGAAATCAGCGAAGTCAGAGTCAAACTGGTAGCCAATCAGGATGATCGGCTCAAAGCGTTCTGTTCGATGACCCTTGACAACGAGTTTGTCATTCGGGATGTCAAGATCATCGAAGGCACCGGCGGGTTGTTTGTTGCAATGCCCTCTCGAAAGATGAGCGACCATTGCGGCAAGTGCGGCGGCAAAAATCATCTCCGGGCAAAGTTCTGCACCAACTGTGGCGGCAAATTACCGGAAAACCGCGTCAAACCGGATGCTCACGGGCATTTGAAGTTGCATGCCGACATCGCCCACCCGATCAACGCCTCATGCCGAAAGAGGATACAAGAAACAATTCTTGCGGCATTTAATGAAGAGTTGGAACGCTCGCAACATCCGGACTACAAACCGGTTGAACTGGATGATGACGGCGCCTCGCACGGCGACCATTAACGGAGATGTTGTAGGACCTCCCTCGTCGCGGTCGCGCTGATAGGGATGTACTCCGAGTATGGCAGTGGTAGCCCCTGCAAGAGGAAGCTGTTGCTCAAATCAATTCTTCGAGGACGCGGTCCAGAGCGAGGTCCATTTTTGATTCCAGACATTCATCCGACAGTTGGACCTCTCGCCGGGCATGTTCGACCTTTTCAACCCGAACTTCCGGCAGCGTGGAAATAACTTTCAGCAAGCGGCCCAACGGACTGCACTGCATACTGTCAAAAAGCTTTTCCACGAGGACATCGGTTTCTGTCTCTTCCAGAAAAGAAAGATCCATCCGGTCCGCCGTCCTGATCAGTTCTTCATACCTCTTGACATTGTCTGATTGTGTGTCTTTTGTTGTTTTCATTTTATCCACCTGAAAGTATGGTCAGTCAAGTTACAGCGTCCTGCCGTTCCTCGCTGCCCAGCAACCGGGACTGTTAAGCCATGATTGCCTCTTGTTGTCGCTGCCCCCGAATCCATTTTGAGGGTCCTATATCAAACATTTCAAGGCCTGCTTTAATTCTCAACCACTATATGTTGTGTGTCTTGATTCCAGGCCTTTTGGGCTGTTTTGCCCCTTACACTACTGGTATCGACAGAGGCGTTGGCATTCCTTAATTTTTTTCCAGATTTCTCTTAAGTTTTCTTAAGTTCTATATTTGTAACGAGTTGCGTCTGATAAAACAAAAAATGGGGTTTGTAGGGCTATAAATCCACTTCCCGAAATACCTAACCGGTCCAATTTAATCCTGTCAAATGTGAACATGGAAAAGATAGGGGACACACAAGATGTAGAGGGCGAAGAATATTTTTGCGAAGTTTCCCCCTTGCACCGTTTTCCAAAAACTTATCGGATGTTATAAGACGAAATCACACAGCCCATTTACATAGAAAGACGATCCGTGGAAGTAAGTGGACTGATACCAGTTGAACCTTGAACTAAAAGAACGCCCCACTTTGAAAGGATCAGAAGCGTCGGTGGCGGATGATGGACGCCAGCAGCCAGACGCCCATGACCGCTGCGGTCAAGTATCCGATAGCGCCCAGCGTCTGCAAACTAACAATCCCCAGGATATCGCCGGTCTGCGACACCAGTAAACTTGATGCGATTAACAACGCCGCGATGATGACCGCAAACGAAATGCGGTTGGAGCTATTATCCAGTGTTTGCTCCAGTTCTTCGAGGTGGTCGTGATAGACATGCATCTTGAAATTGCCCCGCCGGAACTTACCGATGATTGCTGCGGCATCCTCCGGAAACCGAGCGGCCAGCTCACCAGCGCCGCGCGTCGCCTTTCGCAGTTGACGAAACAGGTTTTCCGGACTAACCTGCTGGAGGGCAAACTTACGGGCATAAGGTTTTAAGCTGTCAATAATCTGGAACTCCGTATTCAGATCCGTCGCAAACGCCTCAATCGTCATCAAACTCTTGAGCATCAGCGTAAAATCACGCGGCGGCTTGATATAGTGCCGGCGAATCACATCAAAGGCCCGTCGCAGCGCCTCGCCAAATGGAATATCCTTGAGCGGGAGGTTCGCATAGTCACTGAGAATTTCTTCGAGGTCGCGGGTCAGTTCGGCTATATCCGTTTCATCAGCCAGCATCTGTCCCCCTTCAAGACCCTGAATGATCTTGCTCGCATCGCCATCGACAACTGAAAGAGCAATGTATTGCAGCAATACCCTATCCTGTCGGGTCAGCCGCCCCACCTGCCCAAAATCCAGCGGCGCCAGAACATTACCTGGTAGGATCAAAAAGTTTCCAGGATGCGGGTCGGTATGGAAAAACCCGTCATCAAACACCTGCTTGAGCACAAAATCAGCCCCTCTCGCCGCGACGGTCGTCGGGTCCAGTCCGGCATTTTTCAACTGATCGATATAACTGGGTTTGACGCCGCCAATAAACTCCATTGTTAAAATGCCGTCAGAGCAATAGGCCTCAAACACTTCCGGAACATGCACTGTCGAATCGTCAGCGAAATTATTGAAAAACCGCTGCTGGTTGCGGCGTTCATTGGCGAAATCCACTTCCTTTGTTACGGCTTGGGTGAACTCGCTAACCATACGCACCGGATCAATCGTACTCTGTCTGCCCAGATGCAACTTCACCAGGGCCGCGATATCTTGAATCATCTCCATATCTGTATGGATGGTCTTGACGATGCCCGGTCGGCGGATTTTGACAACCCCCTCGCGGCCTTCTTTTGTGCGAACCCGATGCACCTGAGCAATGCTGGCCGCGGCGAGCGGGACGGGATCAAATGTCTCGAAAATATCCTCCGGAAACGCTCCCAACTGTTGTTTGACGGCATTGCGAATGGCTTCATATTTTTCCGGCGCGACACTATCCTGAAGCCGCTCCAACTCACTGACATATTCGTGAGGAATCAGGTCCGGGCGAGTGCTAAGCATTTGGCCCAGTTTGATAAAGGTCGGCCCCAATTCTTCGGCCGCCATCCGCATTCGCTGCGGCAACGAAGTCTGAGCCAGATTCTGCATTCGCGTCGTCGGCAGTCCTTTGGAGCCGAGACCCACCTTCAGGCGACGGGCAAAGACCCCGGCCATCTCTTCAAACCCATACTTCATCAGCACGCCCATAATACGACGGTAGCGCACCAAATGCGTATAAGTCCGCTTGATTCGGAAAAACGGATTTCGCATAGGACTTTTTCCTACTTCGCCAGTAGCTGATCCAGCTTGGCTTCGAGGCGTTTGATGTCGTCCTTGGTTGCCAGCGGCTGTTTGCCAAGGGCCTTTTCAACCTGCTCAGAAACAACTTTTTCCAGATCGGTTTTGGCCTTTTCGGCGTGATCCATCAAGTCCTGCACAAATCCCGCCCGATGCTCCTTTTGGGCCTTTCCCTTTTCGACATATTCATCGAAAATCTGCTCGGCCTTCTCTTTCGTCATACTCATCGCACCCAAGCCCGCTAACATAACTTTATCCAGTGTCTCAAACATAATTCTCTCCTATCCAAAGTGTGAGGTGAATGAAATGTACAGCTTTCTTCTCCATACTGTATCTCTACGACCATTATAGTAAATTGTTGACCCTAATTACAGGATATTTGAGACATTTTTTCCATGTTCAACCCACCCAATTCAAACTAACATGGGTGACGGGCTTTGCAAAAGTTGAGATTATTATTGAAAACAGGCGGATAAACGGGTAGAAGTTTTCCTTGGGCAATGTTAATTTTGGATAAAACAAGAGCGTTTATGTGAATTAACGGGGCCAAAACGCCGATATAAGGCAAGAACACAAGGACTAAAGGACACAAGAACTCAAGAATACAGGAGCCGAGGACCAATATGCACTATCCATTGATTGGTGAACGACAGGAAGAACCCAACAACGCAATCCAGCCGCGGATGCAGCAACCGGGCTATCAGCGGATGCGGGAAATGACACTGGACGATCTGTTGCTGGATAATCGGATCGTCTTTATGATCGGCGAGATCAACTACCGCATGGCCACCGAAGTCATTATGAAACTGCTGTATCTGGACAACCTCAAACGCGGCATCGAGATTAACCTGTACATCAACTCCCCCGGCGGCAGCGTCGATGACACGATGGCGATCTATGACACCATCCGCTTTATCGGCTCGCCGGTGGCGACTTTCTGCATCGGCCGCGCCCAGTCCGGCGCCGCAGTCGTTCTGGCCGCAGGCGCCAAAGGCCGCCGGCACGCCCTGCCGCATGCGAAAGTTATGCTGCATCAGCCCTGGGGCGGAGTCACGGGACAGGCCGAGGACATTCGCATTCAGGCCGAGGAAATTCTCAAAGCCAAGCAAACCATCAACGAGTTGCTGGCCAAACATACTGGTCTGACTCCGGAAAAAATCGGCGAAGAAACCGAACGCGATAAATATATGACCGCCGACGAAGCCAAAGCATACGGCCTGATTGACGAGGTGCTGGTCGAGCCGGAAGAAGACAAGAAAAAGTCAAAAGAAAAGAAAAAATAAAATATAGACTTGCGGCTTTAGGCCTGAGACTTGAGGACTGAAACCTGAATAACGAGGAATCATTATGGCATTGAATAGTCATTTAGTACCGATTGTTGTTGAACAAAGCGGCCGCGGCGAACGGGCCTATGATATTTTCTCCCGATTGCTGAAAGACCGGATCATTTTTCTCGGCGGCGGCGTGGACGATGATGTCGCCAATCTGATTATCGCTCAGATGCTGTTTTTGAGCAATGAAAACGATGAGGCGGACATTCATTTTTACATCAACTCCCCCGGCGGCGTCATTACCTCCGGGATGGCCATCTATGACACGATGCAGTTTTTGCGATGTGATGTGGCGACTTATTGCGTTGGCCAGGCCGCAAGCATGGGGTCGGTCCTGTTTGCAGGCGGCGCCAAAGACAAACGCTATATGCTGCCCAACAGCCGAATCCTGCTGCATCAGCCGCTGATCTCCGGCGTGATGCAGGGGCCGGCGACCGATCTGGAGATTGAGGCCAAAGAAATCCTGCGACTAAGGGAACGGCTTTATGATGTCCTGTCCAAACACACCGGTAAAGACGCCAAAGATATTGAAAAGGACTGCGACCGCAACCTCTGGCTGGAAGCCGACGAGTCCATTAACTACGGACTCGCCGACAAAATCCTGCAAAAGGCCCCGCATGTCACAAAAGACGAAAAGAAGAAATAAAGTTCGGAGAAGCCCGTAGGGCTTCAATAATAATAGCCGCGGGTGCAGAGAGCGAAGCGACTGAAACCCGTGGTTAGATGCGTAATAATTTACGACCCTGTATGGGTCGAATAACTGAACCGTTTTTATTCAACCCCTTTGGGGTTGTGATTGTTTTGTGGGTTCTTTACCACGGGTTTCGGCCTATGGCCTACACCCGCGGCTATTGTTGTTATGACCCCTCCGGGGTCTATGGAGAAACAAAATGAAACGACGGATCGATTGGTTCATTTTTATCGCTCTGGCCGCTGTGCTGCTGGCCGGATGCAGCGGCGGGAAAAAGCGATCGTGGGACACCCTCGAAGCCTGCATACAGGAAAACACCGACCTGTCAATGCGGGTTCAATCTCTGGAATCCGAAAACACACAACTGGCCGAGCAAGTCAACACGCTTTCGATCCTTGACGCGGCGGCTCGATTGGACGCGCTGGATACGCTTGAAAAAATCCGCATCGGCAAACGCACTGGCTTCTATGATAAAGACGACAACGGCACAAAAGAAATACTCGTAGTCTATCTTGAACCGCTGGACACCGCACAGGATTACACCAAAGCCATCGGCAAGGTCACTATCCAGCTCTGGGACCTCAACGCAAGCGAGGATAAGGCCAAAGAAGCCGAATGGACTCTCGAGCCAACTGAACTGCACAAAACCTGGGGCGGCACCCTCTTCGCCGGATACTACCGCATCAAGCTCCCGCTAAAAGATGTTCTTTCCGGCCGGGAAACAAAAAACCGCGTGGGCACGGCCCACCCTACCGAGTTGACGCTTAAAGTAACCTTCACCGATTACCTCACCGGCAAAGTCCTGACCGAGCAGAAAGTTATTACACGGTAGTATTCAATACCAGAGGTGATTATGTGGAATGTCCTTGAAAACTCCTGGCTGCTACTGACACTGGCGGGCGTTGCTTTAGTCGCCGCATCTCTCATACGGCAAGAAAAGCCCGAATGGGGTTATAAACCGCTTCTGGTTCCGGTATTGCTGGCGGCGCTGGCGTTCGGGCTGGACGCTGCGTTCACAACCGACTACGAAGCGGTCAGCGTGATCGTCCCGGCATGTAAACGCGCTGCGATAGAGACCGACGCAAACCGCATCATGGAATTTATCAGCGGCGATTACACCGATAGAGTACACGAAAACAAAGCGGCACTAAATAGAGCAATCGAGAGCATCCTGCCAAGAGCATCCATTGAAAAAATCCGTACCCAGTCGCATGTCATTTCTATCAAGGATAGCAAAGCCCAAAGTGAGTTGAAAGTGGTGGTCCACCTAAACAATGATAATCAGTACACCGGTGCCGGCGGTTTGTTTTTTGTTGAGATGGCGTTTGAATACGAAAAAATCGAAAAACAATGGTTCATTCAAAGTATGGATATAACATCCATAAACAATCAGCCCATGAACTGGGGCGATATCCACTAACGCCCCCAGCGAAAGCCGCGACAACCGTTTTTTGTCAGGCCGAGCAAACGGGCGATTTCTTGTGTTCTAAAACACTCTCGATCTTTTCGAGAAGCTCGCTTAGATCAAACGGCTTGATGATATAATCTTCAATATTACAGGCCTTGGCGCGGGATATATCCTGTGCCTGGCTTCGGGCCGTAAGCATAATGACGGAAATATCCTTGCCCCAGTCGGCCTGCCGCAGATTCTCAAGGGCCTCATGGCCGTCCATTACCGGCATAATCACATCCAGCAAAATCAGATCGGGAGATTCCTGCTTAGCGACTTCCAGTCCTTCCTGCCCATTACATGCGGTAAAAACCGTATATTCATTCATTTCGAGACGATCCTTGAGCGTCTGAACGATATTCGGTTCGTCATCAACAACTAATATCTTTGTTTTGCCGGCTTTCTTGCCAAATCCGAAAAAATCAAACATTTTACTTCTCCAAATCGAACCCGTTTCGAGAATCTTCTTTGTCGTTGCCTATACACATTGCAACCCTTTTAAGCAACGACACGCTTACTATTTCGGCTAATTCATAAGAGCGAAAAACCAGTAATTTATTTTTTTACAAAAATCGCAACAAAAACGGCCAAACCTATTTGTCCACACAAAAAGGGAATCGCCTCAAAATATGTTAGATGCAGGGGGTCTGCTTCCATTTGTCCGATAATAACACTGCTGGGTTTTAATTTGAATCGCAATGATCAGCTGTTTTCATCTACTTTTCAAGGTACGAAAGATGTCACCCCTCCCCTAATGTTTGGCTTAGAGCCAATGCGGGATAAATTATAGTTGACCCTGAAGGAACCACGCCCGGCAGGATTCGAACCTGCGACATCCAATTTAGGAAACTGGTGCTCTATCCGACTGAGCTACGAGCGCTACATCTTATCTTAAAAGAAGTTACACAAAATTCCACCGCTGTCCGGTTGTTGAATTTTAATTTTGTTATAAGTCTTTAGACTACAATATGTTATCCAATAAAACAACTACAAACGATTTGAATTTGTTTAGGATTTCGATATTCGGATTTATAATTTCACAAAACAGGTTAATCTCTTAATAGGCAAGAAGTTATAGTCGTGATGCAACCTCAGATCGCGCTGCAGCACAAAACACCAGGTTAATTTATTTTTGGCATTCCAGCCCAAATCAGCAAGAGTCCAAAGAGAGTTGCCATCACGCCCCAGAGTCGGACCATCCAGACCGGGCGGGCAAGCCACCAGTTTAGATAGGCCTTGATTTTTTCCAGGGGCAGCATACAGAATAATGTTGTGCCGCTGATCATCAGGACGCCGATGACAATAATGAATACAGTCCACCGGCACTCTCTGGCGAAAATCAGAAAGATGATCCCTATCGTATTTTTCAATCCGACCACGAGATAGATCGTTCTGCCTTTATTGAAAAAGCCAATCGTTTTTTTCATCCAGTCGGGCTTAGACAGTACCGTGATTGCCCACGCGGCGGTTAATGCCCCTACAGTGCATACAAAATAGGCCATTTTGTCCATCGTTTTACCCTTTCTATTCGTCGAGTTTTTCAACCATGTCCGAAGCAATCTCTACGCTGGCGGCTTGTCCCAGCATATCGACCTGTAAAATCAGCCGCGTTTCTTTTGGTGTTTGGACGACCATTCCTACAGTCCCCGCCAGCGGCCCGGCGGTTACGCGGCATTGCTGACCGACTTGAATATAGTCATGCGGCAGGACGGTCTTACCGAGTTTGAGCATCGTTTCAATGGGCCGCAGTTCCCGCACGAGCTGCTGCTGGTCTTCGACGGGGATCAAGCCGGCCGTTCGATTTGTTTTAAGCACTTCCATCCGCTGATCGTCGCCGCCGCAAAAGAATAAATAGCCCGGAAACAGCGGAAGCAGTGAGCGAATGGTGCGGCCGCGGGATTTGGAAACCTTCCAGTGCATCGGCAGAAAATAAGGTACTTCTCTGTTGACCAGTTGGCAGGCCAGCGCCTTTTCATTTCGTGATTTCGTATGCGCCACCCACCAATTGCCTTGGAAATCAGCAATCGACATTTCTTCCGGCCAGACAAGCGGCGGGTTTTCGCTGAGTTTCAACATGGTTGTCAATTCCAAAGAAGTTTTATGTTTACCAGAGAGTTGCGATAAGATATTCACACTCGGCGGCAAATTGCATAACTCCGTTAAATGCCGCCGGGATCAGTACGCAGTCGCCTTTGTCGAATTCTACCGGTTTTGAGTTTTCAGCCGTAAATTGACCGGAACCGCTCAGGATGAGCAGGACCTTCATCTGTTTGGTCAGCAAGACTTCGGCACCGGCGATTTGATGGCCCTTATCCACTTTGAACTCATCGGCGTCCACCAGCCGCCCGGTCGTTTTGAGCGAGAGGTTGTCTCCGGTCGGATCGAAGTGAATACATTCCAACGCATCTTCAATATGCAACGGCCGCCCTTGGCCGCTCGCCGGATCGATCCGGTTCCAGTCATAGACGCGATAGGTCGTGTCGGAGGGTTGTTGGATTTCGGCGATGAGCAGACCCGCTCCAATGGCGTGGCAAGTTCCTGACGGCAAAAAATGACATTCGCCGACAGCGACAGGGATTTTGACCAAATACTCTTGGCAGGTTCCGTTTGCGACGGCGTCGGCAAACTGCTGTTGTGTTGTGCCGGGCTTGAGTCCTTTGTAGATGACTGCTCCCGGCTCGGCGTCAATGATATACCAGCACTCGGTTTTTGGGTCGCCTTTGGCCATGCGTTTACAGGCCGCCGCGTCCGGGTGTACCTGTACGCTCAGGACATCCTGCGCATCGAGGATCTTGATCAATAGCGGCAAGGGCCGGCGGTATCCTTCTTTACCTGTAACGGCAACGCCAAATTGGGCGATGACCTGATCGATTGTCTGCCCGGCCAGCGAGCCGTTGACAATGGTGGATTTATCACAGGGAAGATCCGCCAGTTCCCAGCTTTCACCGATTTTGACATCTGCGGGAAGGTCTTTTCCGAAAACCTTTTCGATCTGCCGGCCGCCCCAGATGCGTTCTTTGAAAATGGGTCCAAATTTTAAGGGGTATAGGTTCATACTGATATTATAGCGGTTTTGGGTATGATGTCCAGCGACTTTATTGGGGTCATCGCCGAAGTGAATCAGAGGGCCGCGATGATGCCGTTGGCGATGGAGCGGGCGATGCGATCCTGAAAATCAGTGTCATAAAGCAGGGACGCATCAGACGGATTACTCAGATAGCCGCACTCGACCAGAACCGCCGGACACGCCGTTCGGACAAGCACACGAAAATCGGAATTTCGAAT
>QNBU01000007.1 GCA_003644215.1 Planctomycetota bacterium | reverse complement strand
TAGTCGGGCCGGTGCTTCGGCCAGAAGTTTATCCAAACTTTCAAGCTCGCGTTTCACCGCGATCCGCCACGCCTGAAAGGTCCGCGTCGCCGGATGAATCCGCCCGGGGTGAAGTGTCTGTCTCACCGCCCGGCAAATCAGCATCGCCAATTCCGTCGTCGTCGTCAACTTCTTCTGCGACCGTTGATGGACAATGAATCGGGCGATCCTCCGTGAGGCCCGATCCTGTCCGAATTCGTAAATTACATCCGCCAGTTCCGTCTGGCTTAAGCCGTTCACTAAATCCGCCGCCGTGGTCTTGAGCCGATCATCCAACCGCATATCCAGCAGTTGTGGCTTTTGAAAGCTCAGGCCCCGGTCGCAGTCGTCCAACTGTCCCGAGCAAAATCCCAGGTCGGCCAGGATAAAATCCACTTTGTCAATGTTGTGGCGTGAGAGAACTTCGTTCATCCCTGCGAAGTTCTCTCGCACCAGTTCGACCCTGCACGCAAGGTCGGATAAATTCAAATAGGCCCTTTGGATACTGTTTTGATCAACATCCAGCCCAAGAAGATAACCCTCAGGGCCCAACATGCGGCCGAAAAGCCGGCTGTGACCTCCGTGTCCAACCGTGGCATCGACCATCACCCCATCCGTGGGGAGTAGAATCCGTTCCAATAACGGCTCCGTGAGTACCGGAATATGTTCAACAGGCAACGAGTCATCCTTTGCGCTGTCCTGTTGAGCCGTCATTCGTTTATCCAATTTTCAAAGATTTAATTGGCCACAGCGGTCAGTTGCCCGGCCGCCATCGCTTCGACTTCCGGCGAGAACGAAACCGCCTCGAACAGCGGACTGCTCTGTTTGAGCATTTCCAAACGGTCGCTCAGGATTGCCGCCGATGTCAATACCACTTCATCAACCGACCGTTGTCCCGTCAATCCCTGCCGAAGCATCTCAATCTCATTATTCATCCGTGTTTCCATACAAGACCTCCCTAAATTTCCATGTCGCGGCCCGATTTTGCAAACTGGGCCTGACGCGCCTGTTCCAACTGGGTGTGAAACTGGTGGAGGTTATCTTCCAGATAACGCTCCCAATCGTCCGTGTTCCAGATTTCAATATGATCCCGAACACCCACAAGCGTCAGGGTCGTTCCCAAGTTGGCCCGTTTTCTTAACTTCTCGTTGATTAGTAATCGTCCCTGCCGATCCAATTCAACCTTGCTGGCCAAAGCGAAGCTCATCCGCTCAAATGAGACGGACTCATCCGGGGCGCCGGTCCCTGGCGCACCGACAAGGGCGATCTGCTGAAAATATTTTTCGGGGTATAAACAGTAAATGCCATTAGAACCCATGGCGAGATAGAAGTTGCTGCCGTATTGCTCAGAGTCGATCTGACTCCGCAGTTTGTTGGAAACGAAGAGCCGGCTCTTGCCATCAATCGTATGTTCGTATTCGCCTGTCAACATCAGCATGGTGTTTCGTCCCACAGGGTTACCATTTAATGGGAAATCATACCACTTCTTCCCACTTTGTCAACACTTAAAAATCGGCTTTTTCCAGGAATAGTATAAATAATTCCCAAAAAAAACCGCCATAAAGGGGGTCTAAGAAGCCGAAACGCACCCATATATAGATACAAGCAAAACATGAAACACTACATATAGATATTTTCAGGGATAATGAGCCGGAACAAAAAAATATATTTATTTCTCGCCCAACCTGTGAAATTACCGCCCCACTAAACCACCACCGCAACTCAGGATCGCTTTTTTATTATTACAGGCGGTTTCTGGGAGTCCAGAAGGATGGCCAGTTTGCGGGTGTCGGGGTGGCTTTGCAGGGCGATCTTGACCGCCATGGTCAGCGGTACCGACAGGAGCATCCCGACCGGCCCCAGCACCCATCCCCAGAATACCAACGACAAAAAGACTACCAGTGTCGAAAGCCCTAATCGCTGCCCCATCACACGGGGTTCGATCAGGTTACCGATGACGATATTCACAACCAAATAGCCCATCGCGGTCAGGGCCAGTGTTCCAAGCCCGAGTTCAGGTTGGAGAAAGGCCAGGATGCACGCCGGAATCGCGGCGATGATGGAGCCAATGTTCGGTACAAAGTTCAGCAGAAAGGCAACTAATCCCCAAACCACCGGATACTTAACGCCCAAAATCGTCAGCCAAATCGTGATAAGGATACCTGTCCCCAAACTGATAATCGTTTTCATCGCGAGATACTTCTTCACATCGTCGGCAATGCCCGCCATATTATCAAAGGTCTGGGCGTTATTTTTCATCGCGGCTTTGATCTTGCCCGGCAGAATCGACGCCTCCAGCAGGATAAAAATGGTGGTCAAGTAAATCAAAAAGCCCTTGGTCAAAATGTTCCCCACCTGGGCAAGCAATGTTTGTATCATCCCAATCCCCGCCTGCGCGTCCAGTATCCGGGTCAGTGAGAAGGGTTCTTTCCCTTCCACATTCGGCGGCGGCGCAGCGGAGTTATCCGACTCTGCCGGAGCAATCGATGGTGCGCCGCCATTATCCAAAACGGTCTCATCTTCATCATCCAGAGTAAATCGCTCGCGTTGCTCATCGAGCCAGATGTTCCATTTTTCTTCCAAACTTTGAACATTCGCGTTGAATTCATTCGTGTATCTGGGCAGATCGTTGGTGAAGTCGGCAATCGATGTGGCCAGAATGGTTCCCACCATTAAACCGCCCAGCATAATGACAAGCGAAACAATCAAAATCGCGAAAACCGTCGAGACGCCCTTGCCCCTGAGCCAGAACAATGCCGGCGTAGCGATAATCGCCAAAAAGATGGCCAGCAGGAACGGTACAATAATTTCCACCGACGCACGCATCCCCGCAATAACAATGACAAACGCCGCGGCCGTAATCAAAAAACGAGCCGGCCCGGACAACCCCAGCGGCGGATTCGTTTGTGTGTCTTTTTTTACTTCGCCCATAATCCTTTCCCCTTGGTCTTAAAAGAGTTATTGGATACAAAAGTACCCGCAGAGATCGAATCCGTCAAGAAACATTTGTGATGCCGGTGCAATTTATCGAATGAACCCAAAATTAGCTTCGATTGGGTTTGTTTCTGCGATGTTGCTACACTACGCTGCGTAAATCTATGAACTATGAACAACGAATTACCCAGCCAAAAAATGAGTCCCATTCACCCATTAAATGATCCGCATGGGATAAAAAAGTGCCGGCATGGATACCGGCATTGCCGTTATGTCAGGAACGGGTTGAACTTTTTCTCGTTTTCGATGGTGGTGGCGGGTCCGTGGCCGGTATAGACGGTGGTTTGCTCGGGGAGGGTTAGCAATTTTTTGCGGATCATCTCAATCAGTATTCGATGGTTGCCACCGGGGAAATCCGACCGGCCAATCGAACCGGAAAAGAGCGTATCTCCGGCAAAGAGTATCTCTTCATCGGCTGCGTACAGACAAATGCCGCCCGGTGTGTGCCCGGGCGTATGCAAGACCCTGAACTGAAGACCCGCCGCAGCGTAATCGGTATCTTCCGAATTCAGCAAAATCTCGGCGGGCCGGGCCTGTATCATTCCTCCGGCCATCAGTGATAAATTATCTGCGGGACTGGTCAGCATTGCCGCATCCTCTTTATGAATCGCCACCTGCACTTCGGGCCAGTGCTGCCGGAGCGTCTCGACGCCTCCGATGTGGTCGGCGTGTCCGTGCGTGAGTACGATCTCAACCGGGGTGTAGTCATTTTTTTGTAACATTCGCACCAACACCCCGGCCGCCATTCCAGGATCAATGATGAGGCAGTCGCCGGCCTCTTCATTTCGCCGCACACAAAAACAGTTTGTTTGAAAATCACCCAATACAATGGTGTCAATAATCATACACGCTCTCCATTTAGTTCTTTGCTTATCTGTTTGCGAAGTGTACCAGAAGAGTGCGCATCAGAAAAGGATTATTCGGGAGCAACCCCTTGCCTTGGAATGTCTCGCTTGAGGCGTTCGGTCAGATGCTGCCGGAGTCCTTCAATGCGGCCAGCGAGATGCACGAGAAAGACCTTTTTCTCTGGTTCAGTGGTTTGGGACAATATTTTATTTATTTTTTTCGCCGTCCGGTTGACCGCGTTCTGTTCGAGCCGCATTTGGGAATTAGACATCGTCCAGTCATCCAGAGCCGCTTCCGTCTTTGAGATATAAACCGCCATTTCTTCAGTTTCCCACCAGGTCATATCAGGCATCCTCTCAAAAAAAGTTATCCTTATTCTGTACGCGGCGAACACGCGGGGTGTTCAAGGGTATCTCGGCAGGGAAAGATGTTTCCGTCGGCAGGAATTCACGCTTTAGTGTGCTGCCGGTATCCCAACAAGCTAAAGCTTGAACTCTTACGGATCCATCCTTGCGTTTGGGCTGTTGTCAATCAAACAGCAGGTTGCTCTTGTATTCATATTGCTTCCCAAAGTATTCCAGTGCTTCTTTCGGGTTGCGGAAGATTTCGTTAGCAGTCTGGGTAATGAAGACCGATGGGTCCTTTTTCGGTATCCAGATTACGAAAACCTCTTTGGCGGCTTCGTGGGCGTGCTGGAGTTCGCGTTCAACGCCGCTGGACAGAGCGGGCATGCCGTCGTCCAGTTCGGGGATAAAGCTGACGATCATATCGGCCTGATCGATCAGGGCGAAATCGCGGGCGTAGATCTGGCTGTTAATATCTCGCTCGATCTGTTTGACCTCGGCGGCGTCCAGATGAACGGTTTCACCAAGTACCTCGACCTGTACCGTATCCAGTCCGGCTTTTTCGGCTTGCTGTGCGTAATATGGCAGATACGCCTCTTCTAAATCGCCGGGATCAAAACAGGTCAGTGTGGTTTTCATCGCGTCGCGGAACTTTTCAATGGTCGCCAGCATCTCCGGCATTCCCGCTACATGCGTCATTGGAAAGCTCAGGTAGGCCTTTTTTCGCTGCCGCTCAAAGGCCAGTTGGTAAAATGTCTCAATGGTCCCTTTGCCAAAGCCACGGGCCAGAATGTGGAAGCCAGCGTTTTCATTGGTTCCCTGCTGCATCATCTGGGTCGCAAGAACTTCCTCTTCCCGCCAGACAATCAGGTCTTTGAGCGTGTGCTGAATCTGATGTTTGTGGCTCAGCCGCAGGTGCAGCGGTTCGACGCCGTCGATCATACAGATGAACAGGTCGGGATTGAGTTGCCGCATCTGGTAAAAATCAAACGCCGGAAACAGCCCGTGCCGCCAGCGAAAGGTTGCGTGGGTATTAATGATAACATGGGCGTGTTCTTTACTTTTGGCGATGATGTCTTTGATCACGCTGCGGCGGAGTGAATGCAGCCGCCCAAGTGAAATATCCAGAATGCGTCCGGCGGGAATATCAGGGGCCTCGGCATACATCATATCGCCGACATTGCACAGCAGGATGCTTTCACCGCATTTGGCCGCATACTCGCAGACCTCGGCGAGATACCGCTTTTTGTCAATCCCCATCATGCCGGTTACGACGATAATCATCAGTTTTATCCTCGGTCAGAGATTTTGCAGACGCTCTTGTTTGTCGTGATCCTGCATCGCTGCGATCAGTTCGTCCAGTTCGCCCATCATCACTTTGTCCAGCGCGTACAGCGACAGGTTGATGCGGTGGTCGGTAACGCGGTTCTGCGGGAAGTTGTAGGTGCGAATTCGCTGGGAACGGTCGCCGGAGCCGATCATCGACTTTCTGGCCGAATCCCGTTCATCGCGGATTTGTTTTTGGTAATGTTCAAAAAGCCGGCTGCGAAGAATGCGATAGGCCTTGGAACGGTTTTTATGCTGGCTTTTTTCGTCCCGCATACTCACGGTAATGCCCGTGGGTACATGCTCCAGCTTAATGGCGCTGGCGACCTTATTGACATTCTGGCCGCCCGGGCCGCCGGCACAACTGACATGCTCCAGCACTTCGTCTGGCTTAATCTCAACTTCGATTTCTTCCGGTTCGGGCAGTACTGCCACCGTGGCCGCTGAGGTATGGACCCGCCCCTGCGATTCGGTCTCCGGGACACGCTGGACGCGGTGGCCGCCGCCTTCATAGCCCAGATGTGCCCACACGCCGGGGCCTTTGACATTGAGTATCACTTCTCGCAATCCGCCCATCTCGGTCGCGCTGAATTCCATCGTTTCGGTTTTCCAGCCGAGCTTGTCGGCATATCGTTTGTACATTTCGTACAGGTCGCGGGCAAACAGCGAGGCCTCATCGCCGCCGGTACCGGGTCGAATTTCCATAATCACCGAATCAACTGCGGCGTCATCAGCCATCACCAGCGTATTTTTGATATCTTCGAGCAGGGCTTCCTGTTGCTGCGATAACGACTTGATCTCGGCCGCCGCCATTTCTTTCATCTCCGGGTCATCAAGCATCTCTCTGGCGTCTTCCAGTTCGGTCGTTATTTTCATGTATTCCCGATAACGGCTGACCAGCGGCATCAGTTTGCCCTGTTCCTTACTCAGCGGAATCAGCTTGGTCGGATCGGCCGCGATTTCGGGGTCGCAAATCTGCTGATTAATCTCGACACAACGGGCATCCAGCTCTGCCAGCTTGTTCAATACGGCTGTGTTTGTATCTGACATGATCGTATCTCCGGCGGCTCAAGGGACAAAAAAATTACGCTGCCAACACTTAACCTGTAAAGATCAAGCTCAACAGCGCAATGGTGTAAACGAGTGAATAGCTACTTCTTGGTTTTTTTGCTGAACGAGTACCCGCCGCCAAACTTCTTGTTGAAGCGGTCAATACGACCCGCGGCATCGACAAACTTCTGCTTGCCCGTGAAGAACGGGTGGCACATCGAGCAGATTTCCGCGTGAATCTCTTTCTTGGCCGTACTGCGGGTCTCAAAGGTATTGCCGCAACCGCAACGAACCTTGACCGTGTCGTAATTCGGATGAATATCTTTTTTCATAATACAATCTCCACTGTTTCTGTCCAAAAAGGAAAGCCCAATAGTATAAGCCCCTCTGAGGAAAAGTCAACCATTTTTTAGTTGGTTTTGACAAATCGTGGCAATTGAACACACAGACCTCGCTGACACCGCACGGCAACGGCGTTACTCCTTGTTGTTAAATCAGTTACGCTGAGAGCCATGGCAATGTGAGGAGACACAGATACGCATTATGCTAAGCAAATGAAACGATATTATATTCATTGAGAGGACAATATTCAGATTTTTCCAAAAAACAAAAACCAATACACCTGATAAATCAAAAATATGGTATGATAGTGGCGAGAATTGGCAGCTAAAATGGCTAAGTAGAGCAATGTCCTCAACAGGAGCAGGGTTTTCAATATGTTCAGACCAGGATTTGTATCATACCTTGTCGCAGCGGCGGTCTTGCTGTGGGGTGTTCCTGCAACTGCGGCACTCCAATATGGTGTGAATCAGAATAAACTTACTCACCCTGAAAAGATCACAGAACCCTTTGAACAGGGCCGGGAGTTTGTTAAAGTTACCGTCAATTTAACCCGGCCATTGGATATTCTTAAAAACACAAACTGGCGTTCCGCCAAATCGTTGTCGGTCTTGCGGAAAGAAATTCATGGTCGTCAGCAACGGGTTTTAGAGACGCTTTCTAAAAATGAGTTCCTGCTACGGCACCGTTATGAAAATTCAACCTCTTTTTCAGCGGAAGTAACGCTGGCAGGTCTGCAAAAACTCTCGAACAATCCAAAGGTCGAATCCATAGAGCCAGTCTTTCTGTTGGAGCCGCATGTTGCGCAAGGTATTGATTTGATGAATGCTTTGGCCACTCGATCCACCTATAACGGTCAGGGGATTGCGATTGCAATTTGTGATACGGGGATCGATTACACCCACCCTGCCCTCGGCGGAGGTGCTTTTCCGAATGATAAGGTGATTGGCGGATATGATACCGGCGATAACGATTCTGATCCGATACCCAACGGACAGGCCCATGGCACATCTTGTGCCGGGATCGCCGCAGGAAACATCGCAGTTGTGGGCGATTATATCGGCGGCGTTGCTTACGGAGCCAAGCTCTATGCCTTGAAAATAACAGAAGGGTCATCCGGTTCTGCTTCCAGCGATGATATGGCGGCTGCCTGGGACTGGTGTATCACTCATCAGAACGATGATCCCAATAACCCCATTATGGTCATCAGCACGAGTTTCGGGGGAGGGCGGTATTCCAGTTCGTGTGATAATATCGTACCCTCGATGACAACGGCAGCCAATAACGCCATCGCCGCAGGTATTACACTTTTGGTATCCTCCGGAAACGATGGATATTGCGATTCCATCGGCTGGCCCGCCTGCATCACCAGTATAATTTCCGTTGGAGCCGTATATGATGCTTCATTTGGCAATTATTATCCGTGCATTAGCGGCGACAGTTGCGCCCCTAAGACATCCACCACCGGATGTTCGACTGGTTACTATGCTACTGACAATACCGCCGCAGACAGGGTGGCATCCTATTCCAATACCGCTGAATTTTTAGATGTTTTAGCACCCTCCAATCAGGCCTACACAACGGCTATCGGCGGTTACACTTCTTCCTTCGGCGGCACTTCCGCGGCCTGTCCCTATGCGGCAGGAGTGGTTGCTATTCTGCAATCGGCATCAAAGGCCTCCGCCGGGGATTATCTTGCACCGGACGAAATCCATAATCTTCTAACCTCGACCGGTGATGATATACTCGATGACAAAGTTGCCATTACCAAGCCGCGGGTCAACTTGGGAAATGCGATGGGACTATTTAGTGGATCCCCTCCGACTGCACAAAATGTGGCGGCAGTAACACCATTTGATACACCAATAACCGTGACACTGGACGCAAGCGATGACGGTCTGCCGAATCCGCCGAGTGCCTTGAGCTATATCATCACCTCGCTGCCCAATCATGGTACTTTGGAGGATCCAGGTGCGTCTTTGATTACAACTGCCCCTTATACACTGACCGGCAATCTGGTGATTTATACCCCGCGGCCCGGTTGCGATGCGCCGGGGGTGTTCACTTATCTTGCCAATGACAACGGTACGGCACCCGACGGCGGCGATTCCAATGAAACGCAGGTTCATATCGACATTCTTACCAAGCAGGTCGTTTACGCCGCCGGCATGGATACCGATCCCGGATGGACTTTTGGTGGTTCTTATTGGGCGTGGGGAACTCCGACTGGCGAAGGAGGAGAAAATGGAAATCCGGATCCAACTTCCGGGTTTACTAGTTCAAATGTGGTCGGATATAATCTGTTTGGGAATTATGGACGGATAAATTCGACGGAATGGGCCAAAACGCCCACGATTAACTGTACGGAGTACACCGGTGTAACACTGAAATTTTATCGTTGGCTCAATGTGGATAGCCCTACCGCGCCGCCACAGGGGGACCATGCTTATATCGAGGTTTCCAATGACGGCTCTACATGGAGTCAAATCTGGCAGAATACCACAGCAGTAGCCGATGCAAGCTGGACGCTTCAAACATTTGATATTTCTGCGATTGCCGATGACCAGCCGACAATCTATATCCAATGGGGGATGGGAAAGACCAATCAAAAAGATCACTATTCCGGCTGGAACATCGACGATGTCGAGGTAACGGGCTTGGGACCGGCTTCTTTTTCGCCGCTGGTCGGGGACCTCGAGCCGGACTGCGATGTGGATTTCGATGACCTGACCCTGCTGATTTATTATTGGCTGGCCGCCTGTGGTGATTGCGAGGGTGCCGACCTGATCGCTGATGGTGTTGTCAACTTAGCCGACTTCGCCGTCCTGGCCGACAACTGGCTGGCCGGACTTTAGGGGTATAATTCTGCAAGGCGATTGGGTAGATTTTTTGCGGGGACGATCTCGGCTGGTTTGGCTAATTTATTAGTAATGCCGTTGTCGCCGTTGAGCATGAGTTGATAGACCTCCTGCCGTATGCCGTCGATTGTTTTGATACGGCCCGCCAGACCGATGTTGGCGATGGCGCTGTGGGCGCAGTTGTTCGGACAGCCGGATATGGCGATTGTTTTGCCGCAGTATTTTTCATTTCCTTTGAGTGTTTCGCTGAGTTGGCTCGCAAGACCCGGGCAATCGGTCAGGCCGTTAGTGCAGGTGGTATTGCCAGGACAAGCGACGATTGCCGGTAAATCTGTAAAGGGCCGCAATTCATCCGGCAATGCAAACGGTTCGGTGGCGTAAATATCGATGCCATGATGAAAATTGATGCAGAGATGCGCGTTGGCTCTTTGGGCCGCCTGTGCCAGTCGTTGTGCGTGGTGTGGGTTGATATCCCCAGCGATTGTTTGGACCGTCGCGACCTTCTGAAGGCCCGTTCGTCCGTGAGGCAGCTCGATCTTGGGCCATGAACAGGCATTTTTTTGCCGGAGGAAATAGTCATTCAGCAATTCAAGGAATTGGGCATTCCCTAACCGCTGGCGGATATGACGCAATCTTGCTTTCCGACGGTTTTTGCGGTCGCCGTGATCTTTGAACAGTTCAATTGCCGCCAGAGTCAGCGCAAGACAATCCTCGGCCGCAAGCTGTTCATATAGCACAATACCCGTTTCGGGTCTGGCCCCGAGCGATCCGGCTCCGATGACCCGCACCGTTGTCGCAGAGGTCGCAATAAATGCAAGGTCGTTGATATAGGGTCTGGACTGTGGCTGCTTGCATCCGGCAAAGCTGATCTTAAACTTTCGCGGCATGTCCTGTCGAATCGGGTGATCCTGCAGATGCACCCGAAGCAATTCGGCCAGCGGCATTACATCATAGGCAGACGGGTCAAACTGACAGCAGGGACAAACGGTGATATTTCGCAGATTGTCGCCACCCGCTCCGTAGGTTGAAAAACCGATGGCTTCGAGCTTGTCCAAAACTGTTTGCAGATGCGACTTGGGAACATTGTGCAGTTCAATATCTTGCCGCGTTGTCAGGTGCAGAGGTGTCGCGTTTGTAAACTCGATTGCGACCCGGGCCAGTTCATCCAATTGCCCTGCCGTTATGTCTCCTGCAAAAACCGGTATTCGCTGCATATATAAATCTTCCTGTGTTTGCGGATAGGTTCCGAATAATTTTGTTGGCTGCGGCTTCATTTCGAGCAGTTCCTTATAGATAGTATTCCGGAAGATAGTTGCGTTCGGTCAGCAGGGAGGCGATCCGGGCGGCGGTTTCTTTTTTATCGACCCCCGAGTCCAAAACCAAGTCCTGTTGCGATTGGGCCAGCGTTTCCGGGTCAATCCCTACAACCAGTGTTTGCCCGGGGTGGTTCAATGTCTTCAGTATCCCCAGCTCATATTTTTCGAGGCCGCTAACTGTTGCGATCAGGATCAATCCGGCATCGGTAAACAGATGCGCGATTTCACCGAGCCGGCGGATGTATTCATCCCGCAACGAATCAGCGTTGAGGTCGCTGTCGATACCCAGCAGGGAATTGTCGATACCAAGATAGTAAACCTGCTTACCTGCGTCAAAGAGTTTTTCTTCGAGCAACTGAGCAACCTGTCTTTTGCCGATGTCGGCAGGACCGTTGATGACGATCAGAGTTGACCGCTGGTCAAACCGTTCAGCGCGAACAGCACTCGTAATATGACTTCGGCGCCAGCTTTTTTCGCGCTGTTTGACATGTTCTGCGATCAAGTCGGTTTGGTCATGGTCAACATCCAAAATCACGCCACCGCCAGCAATCTGGTAATTGTCAATCAGGACGAACCGACCCGTCTGGGCGATCTCGGCGGACAGGTCAAAGGCGATGGGCTTGAGTGTTTCCAAGGCGCATTCAGCCACATCGTGCCGCTCAATATGCTGGCGGTTGTTTTCGGTGGTCAGCTCCGAAGCATCCAGCACAGTATTGATCCGCCGCAGCCACACCGGCACTCGCGCTGTTGACAGCTTCAGGATGTATCGTTTGTTAAAGATCATCGGCTCGGCACCCAGCCAGAACAGGTTGACTTTCAACTGCGTCGATATCTTTGGCGGCAGCTCATCGGCGCGGACGACCATCTCTCCCGGCTGAACATAGATCTGCTCGGTCAGGGTAAAGCCCGTGGATTGACCGGCACAAGCGCTCTGTTGTAGCGGGACATTAAACCCTTCGACACCAGCGATACGAGATCGTTTTCCGGACGGATAAAACACCACCTCGTCGCCGACGGTTAACTGGCCCGTTTCAATACGCCCGGCGACAATCCGCCGGTCATCGTCTTCTTCGGTGAACTTATAAATATCCTGAACGGGAAACCGCAGCGGCTGATCTACCGGGGCCGGCTCCTTTTCAAAAAGGTCCAGTGCTTCCAGAATCGTCGGCCCGTCATACCAGTCCATCGCCCGGCTGCGGTCGGCAATGTGGTCGCCGTCCCGGGCACTGACCGGAATAAAGTGCTGTGCGGAAACCTGAATCTGCGACAGGAACTGTGTGTACT
>QNBU01000006.1 GCA_003644215.1 Planctomycetota bacterium | reverse complement strand
GGCTGACGACGCTGTCCCGCTCTGTCCTAACTGTCTTTCTGAGTGTGATCCATTGGATAATTACTGCCCGTATTGCGACTCTAATGACCCTATCAATCCCTTAGCTTCTTATATGCCGTTTGTTGATCTTCATTTCAGGATTGGGATGATTTGTAAACTCTGGCGAAAAACATGGGATTCAAGTACGGCGTCATGGATTCGGGTTCTTTATGTGTGTTTTTTTCTCCTTTTTATGCCCGTCTTATTTTTGATAGTATTTCCGTTTGTAATTTTGGAGAAGCTTAAATCAAGCAAAAAATAAGCCGTACAGAGGCATCAGACAAGCACAACTCTGTACGGCTGTTTTATAGGGTCCGGTATGCTTTTTGAATAGCTGCCGGGTTAAATCAATTCAATCGAGTCTTGTTAAAGCACCTCGTCATAATCGCTGGGGTCGTACTTGATGACAATGTTCAACACAGGTTCAAACCCAACGGGTATTTCAGTATTTCCCGTCCGGTTGAAAAACAGATCGCTGTTGCCGCTCAATTCCATGGGCTGGTCGGAGTAGTTCAAAATTGAACCGCCAATGATTCCGCCTGCGTTACCGAAAAATTCCACACCGTTGGCGGCGATACAGCCGTTGAGTGTGTCGAAGCTTCCGCCCATCGAAACGGCAAATCCGGGAGCCATCATAAAGGTGCCGGTCTCATCACGCAGATCACCGAAAGATTCGGGCAGATCGGCCACAGAACTGCTTGAAACATTGCCTCTAAATACGATCTGGTTGGTGGCGCTGTTGTCAGTATAGTTGCCGTCTCCAACAATAACCCCCGTGATATCGGCATTCCCGCTAAAATCAACTACATTGGGCGACTCGATAAACAATACGCCGTTTATCTGTGTGTCGGCGCTAAAGGTGGGATTTGTACCTGCGGCAATACGAACATTATTCAAACTTCCCAATGAACCAATATCTGTTGAGGAGTCAATGGTAATACCGGTTACATATTGCTCGAAATGGCTTGTGTTGGGAATAGGAAACTGGGTTTCGAGAACCCCGATTTCAACATGGTTTTGAATCGCTTCTACCCCGGTAACAGGATCACCGTTTTCATCGGTACCGATACCCGCCTTGCCGCCTTGCAGCGTAACATAAGCATCAGGGTTGACGATTTTTACATCGCCGGCGATCTGTGAGTTTCCGATGATATTCAGGGCATTGTTATAGCCGATGCTTTCGATATACACATCGGATTCCACAGAGATATTCACGCCGTCCAGCAAGATATTGCCAGACAGTTCCAAAGGCCCCTTGGTCGCGACACCAAAGTCAAACACCGAATAGGGTTCGGGCTTTTCGCCATAGATAAAGCTGCCCTGAATCTTTCGTTCGATCCCGTGGGCGGTTCCGGCAACGCGGATATTGATCCCGTCCGTATCTTTTGATATCTCAGCAGTAAATGACTTATCACTGTCTAAAGTAACGGAAGAGGCCGAGCCGATTGCGATTGCTGTTATTTCACCTGTTTCGTCATCTGTAACAGGATCGGCGTACATTCCACTGGGCAGGATCCCGCCGCTCAGCAATTGTGTTCGCAATACATCAAACCATTGGCTCTGAGCCGTCGTACCGGGGATTTCGGCCTGCGCCAGGTAATACCGAACCACTTCCAGTCCCGATTCTGCGCTGGATCGGGCTGCGTTGACCTTGTGCAGGTTCGATGCCACCAGCGAATTACCCGATGACATCGAGAACATCGCCACCGACAATGCCGAAAAGACCATTACGAACAGCATCGCCACCACCAGCGCAATGCCCTTTTGCTTTTTGTGATACCGTTTCTTCATACACATAATACTGCCCCCCAAACAAAGGTCTGGTTAATCGTTCCAAGTAAAATATAAGATTTGAAAGGGTGGGAGCCAAATAAAAAGAGAAATTATTATAGGATGCTGTCCGATAAAATGCGGCTTACAGTACTCATGTGTCAGTCCTCAGGGGGATTTGCAAAGTGACTCGTTTTTTAGTGGTCAATTTGCTTTGTTAATGTAACGCGGGCTTCCAGCCTGCGCCGGGGGTCGTTGTTGGTACATAGATCGAATAAAATGCCTATGGGATAGTCAGCCGTTACCGTTGCGCAGCGCAGGCAAGATGCCCGCGTTCCATTACCCTGAGGACTACTTTTCTTCGGCGTGGTAAGAACTGCGGGTAAATGGCGAACTTTGTACCCAGGTAAAGCCCAATTGTTTCGCCTGTTTTGCCCACCAGTCGAACTTCTCCGGCGTGATGTATTCTTCTACGGCAAGTGAGTCCTTGCCGGGGCGCAAATACTGGCCCAGTGCCAGCCGATCGCATCCAATTGTTCGCAGGTCTTTGAGAACCTGCATTAACTCATCATCTTTTTCGCCCAATCCCAGCATCAGCGAGGATTTTGTTTGTGTATCCGGTAGCGATTGTTTAGCTTTTTCCAATAGGGCCAGCGACCGCCGATAATCGCCGCCGGGTCGGGCCGTTGAATACAGCGACGGTACGGTCTCCACATTATGTCCGAACACAAATGGCAGGGCGGCTTTAAGGATTTCGATGGATGCTTCTTGACTATCGCGGAAATCCGGTACGAGCAGCTCAAATTCCAACGCCGGTATGACTTCCCGACATCGCAGAATCACATCGCGAAAATGCCCTGCGCCGCCATCGTCCAGATCGTCCCGATCCACGCTGGTAATCACCAGGTACTTCAGCCCCATTTCCTTGGCCATCTGCGCAACCCGCTCCGGCTCCGTCGCATCCGGCGGCAATGGCTTGCCGTGTCCAACAGCGCAGAACTTGCAATTGCGTGTGCAGATGTTGCCGAGGATCAGCACTGTTGCGGTTCCCCGGCTCCAGCAGTCGCCTCGATTCGGACAGTCGGCATTCGTGCAGATCGTTTCAATCCCCAGCGTATTCAGCGTATGATGCGTATGCGCAAATATTTCACCCGCACCAATCCGCCGCTTCAGCCATTCCGGAAGCCGTCGTTTTATTTTTTCATTGTTCATTGCTATTCCTTATTAGAACCGGAGGTTCGTAATACAATAGCCGGGGGTGAAACCCCCGGTACAGGTCCCAGTAACTCACAAGCCCCGAAAGGGTGACACAAAGGTTTGCAAACACAACTCTTTCAATTTGTCTTTAACCGCGTCCATATCCGCCGGCTTCCCCATTTCTTTCTCGAGAGAAGTAATCACAACGCCATCCAGCCCGCACGGCACAATATGCTCAAAAATACTCAGATCATTGTTGATATTGATTGCCATTCCGTGAAAGCTGACCCACTTTTTAAGCTGTACGCCGACCGAGGCAATCTTCTTTTCACCGATCCACAATCCCGGAAACCCCTTGCGGCGGGTACTCTCAACGCCCAGCGATTGCAGCAATTCAATCCCAATCTGTTCCAGCGAACGAATATAGGCGTTGACATCCAGCCCCAAACTTTTCAGCTTAATGATCGGATACATTACAAGTTGCCCCGGATTATGTGCTGTCGTCCCGCCGCCGCGGCCTACACGGACAATCTCGACCCCCTGTTCGCGAATCACATCTTCATCGGTTAGCAGTTTATTCTCACTCTTCCGCGCCCCCAGCGTAATCACCGCCGGATGCTCAACAATCAGCACGGTATTGTCAATCTTATCCACCTGTCGCTTTTGGCACAAATCCATCTGTAAATCCAGCGCATCGGTATAGCCCATCACGCTGCAATCGCGGATTGTCAGTGGAATTGGTTTTGTTTTCATAGTATTTTCTACATTAGACCCCACAGGGGTCATAGCGGCTACCATTATTGAAGTCCTACGGGCTTCGTGCTGCTGTTTTACCAAGACCCTATCAATCACGCATCTTACCCTGATCCCTTGCTATAAGCAAGAAAGTCCTGAAATCATTATTTGACAGATGGGGGCCGTTTTTGTACAATAGCCCCAACGAATTCGAGCAGGAAAGGGATCGCTGTGCTGAAAGTCCTGCGGGTCGACCAGAATCCTCCGCGGCATACGCCCGGTTGCCGGGTATGCGTTTTGGTGGTTATTGTTGGCCTGCTGGTGGTCTATGTCTGGGCCAATAGGGCTGTCTTTCCCAAAGCATTAAAGCCGTCGAAACCGCCGGACAGGCCGTAATCGAAACCACAGCCCAAAGTGTATCCATTATCGGATATATTCTAACAAAACCATTTAGAAATCTGTGAAATCTGTATCTGAAAATCAGGGAAAATTATGTGCTTAGCAGTACCAGCAAGAATTATTGAGAAAGAGGGCGACAAAGCCGTTGCTGATGCGATGGGTAATCGGTGGAATATCCGTGTTACGCTGACGCCGGATATCGAGGTGGGCGATGTGGTGCTGATCCACGCCGGATATGCGATTGCCAAGGTCGATGAAGAAGAGGCGAAGAAGACTTGGGAACTGTTCGATGAAATTGCTCATTTTGAGGCCGAGCGGTTAAAAGCAGAGCAGCAGGGAGGCGATGATGCTTGAACGAATCGAACAAGCAAAAAAAACAATCCACGCCGCTTGTGAAAAGGTTGGACGGCAAATTCAGGTGATGGAGGTGTGCGGCACACATACGGTGTCAATCTTTCGTCATGGTATCCGCTCGTTGCTGCCGGAAAATTTGAAATTGCTGTCCGGCCCGGGCTGCCCGGTCTGTGTAACGGATCAGGGGTATATTGATGTCGTGATGGATCTGGCTCGCCGGGATGATTGCATTATCGCGACCTATGGCGATATGATCCGCGTGCCGGGTAAGGGCGGTTCGCTGGAATCGCTGCATCGGGACAATATCAAGGTGGTGCTGAGTACCGATGACGGCTTGGCGTTGGCGAAGAAGCATCCCGACAAGCTTGTGGTATTTGTCGCGGTTGGTTTTGAGACGACCACGCCTGCCAGTGCGGTCGCTGTGGCCGATGCCGCGAGCGAGGGTGTTGACAATTTCTGCATCCTCAGCGGGCATAAGCTGGTGGTTCCGGCGATGCAGGCACTGCTGGGCAGTAAGAACGATAAAATCGACGCCTTTCTGTGTCCTGGCCATGTCAGTGTAATTCTTGGCTCGGATGCCTATAAGCCAGTCGTAGAGGAGTTCAAGCGGCCGTGTGTAGTGGCTGGCTTTGAAGGTGTTCAGATATTGGAAGGGCTGGCGAATATCTGCGAGCAGATCGCCGACGGCAGGGCGGATATTGACTCGGTCTATGGTGCGGCTGTTACGCCGCAGGGTAACAAAGTTGCTTGGAAGATTATTACGGATACTTTTGAGCCGTGCGACGGCCCGTGGCGGGGTTTGGGCGTGATCCCCGGGGCAACATTGAAATTGAAAAATGAGTATAAGCAATTCGATGTGCTGCACCGCTTCGGCATCAAAGAAGTCCCGACCGAAGAACCCGCCGGCTGTCAGTGCGGCCAAATTCTATGCGGCCTGCTCGACCCGCCGCAGTGCGGCCTGTTCGGCAATAAATGCACGCCGGACACACCCGTCGGTCCGTGTATGGTCAGCACCGAGGGCGCCTGTTCAGCATGGTATAAGTATGGCAAATAGCTCTAAAACACATTCAAATTTGGTGGCATCGTTTCCGGCCGCAGGCCGAAGCGATGGATGAAGTTCAGAACCATGCCTTTCGCCTACGGCGAGAAGACATGCCACCCGTCAAGAAACGGGAAAATATGGAAGAAATAAAAAAAATTATGTTGGCCCACGGTGGTGGCGGGCGATTGATGGGTGATTTGATTGCCCGGATGATTGTGCCGAAGTTTGGCGATGGGCAATCGGTGCAATTGACCGACTCGGCGGTGATCGATGTGCCGTCGGATAAAATATGCTTCACGACGGATAGCTTTGTCGTCCAGCCGCTATTCTTTAACGGCGGCGATATCGGCAAACTCTCTGTTTGTGGGACGGTGAATGATCTGGCGGTGGCCGGGGCGAAACCGATGGCATTGAGTTTGTCGCTGATTCTTGAAGAAGGGCTTGATATGGACATTCTGGAGAAGATTCTTCAGAGCATCGCCGATACGGCCAAAGCAGCCAATGTCAACATCGTTACCGGCGATACCAAGGTTGTGGAAACCGGTTCAGCCGACGGTATCTTTATCAATACCTCCGGCGTGGGTGTGTTGATGGATAATGCTGACCTGTCGTTCGCGCGGATCAAACCGGGCGATGCAATCCTTATCAATGGAACCCTTGGCGATCACGGTATGACGATTATGTCCCAGCGGGAGGGTTTGAAATTTGATACCCCGCTAAGCAGCGATTGTGCGTGTCTGCACGAATTGACACAAATGCTCTGCGAAAATTGCGGCGAGGCGGTTAAGTTTATGCGGGATCCTACTCGCGGCGGCTTGGCGGCGACGCTGAATGAGGTTGCTAAGTCATCGGGCGTGAATGTGGAATTAACGGAAACGGCCCTGCCGATTGATAAAACCGTACAGACTGCGGCGGATATGCTGGGTTTTGATCTGCTGAACATTGCCAACGAGGGCAAGGTGCTGGCGGTGGTCGATGCCGCCGTGGCGGATAAGGCGATTGACCTATGGAAGTCCCATCCGCTGGGTAAAAAAGCGGCGGTCATCGGGACGATTGCAGAAACCGACGACAGTCCGCTGGTGGAACTGGTAACAAAAATCGGCGGTAGGCGGATCGTTCAAACGCCATACGGCCGGGAATTGCCGAGGATCTGTTGACCCTTTAGGGTCGTAAATGCCGCGCGGACAGCTTTAATGCCTTTTGTGAATGGGCATGCCCGCGTGATGAGTTATGTTTTTATTGGAAAGAGCATAGATGCACGAAACCGCTGTTGCCGAAAGTATCCTGCATACGATCATTGCTCAGGCCGATAAGGCCAACGCTAAACCCGTCAGCGCGATTATCTCCTGTGGGCAGTTCAACACGCTCAATGACGAGTGTATGCAGTTCGCGTTTGAGGCGGCGGCGGCGGGAACGGTTTGTGAAAAAACGAAACTGGTAATCAAACATATCCCGTTGCGGGCGAAATGTGAGCAGTGCCAGACCGTATTCGAGTTTGATGTTTATAAGCCCGCTTGCGGCCAATGTGAAAGCAAAGAATTTGATTTCGAGCCGGATGCACCGTTGCTGCTGGAAACAATCGAGTTTGAGGGATAAGGTAACAAAATCGCGGCGGCGCGAGCCGCCCGATAAGGGGTTAAAGAAAGACTAAACGAAATCATGAAAATCTCACTAAACCAAAAAATCCTAAGCCGGAACGAAGAATGTGCCAAAAAGAACAGGGCTTTTTTCAAAGAGAACAGCGTATTATGTCTGAATGTCATTTCGTCGCCGGGTTCGGGCAAGACGACGACCATTTCACGCATGATCAAGGATGTAGGCGATAAAATCCGGATGGGTGTTGTTGAGGGCGATATTAAGACCGACACCGATGCGCAGAAGATTCGCGATGCCGGCGGTCAGGCCGTCCAGATCGAAACACACGGGGCGTGTCATCTGTCCGCCGAGCAGGTCTATAATGCGATCAAAGTACTCGATGCGGAAAAAATGGATATGGTGATTATCGAAAATGTCGGCAATCTGGTTTGTCCGTCAGCGTTCGATCTGGGTGAGGGGGCGAGGGTTATTCTGCTGAGCGTTCCCGAAGGCGACGACAAGCCAATCAAGTACCCCGGCACCTTTGCCGAGGCGGATGTGGTACTCATTAATAAGATTGACCTGATGGACTATATCGATTTTAATCTGGAGCGGGTGCTGGCCGATATCCGCGTGGTCAACCCGGATGTAGAAATCTTCCAAGTATCCGCCACCACCGGTGAAGGGATGGAGCAATGGTACGAATGGCTGATGAACAAAAGCGGAGCGGCGCAAGCCGCCCGATGAAAACACCGAATACGACAAGGAAGAGATTATGGATTCATTTGTATATAAAAACGGAAAGCTGTTCGCCGAAGGCGTCGATGTAGAAACAATCGCCAATGAGGTCGGTACGCCGGTTTATATTTACAGCAAGGCGACCTTTCTGGATCATCTCAAGAAGATTCAGACGGCGTATGCTGAGATTGATACAACGATTTGCTATGCGATCAAGGCCTGCGGCAATATCACTATCCTCAAACACTTGGCCGAAGCGGGTAGCGGGTTTGACATCGTCAGCGGCGGCGAACTGTTCCGCGCACAGCAGGCCGGGGCGGCCGGGGCGGATATGAGCAAAATCGTCTATGCCGGTGTGGGCAAAACAGATAAAGAAATCCTCGAAGCCCTCGATACGGGTATCGGCTATTTCAATATCGAGTCCGAGCCAGAGTTGGAAAACCTGATCGCGCTTTGCAAAAAGCACGGCCATACGACTAAAGCGGCTTTGCGGGTCAATCCCGATATCAAATACGATTCGCATAAGCATATTACCACCGGCGTTAAGGAAACCAAGTTCGGCGTCGATATCGAACGGGCGCAAAAAGTCTTTGCCAAATACGACAATAACGGCGTCGTCGAGATGTCCGCTATCCATGTGCATCTCGGTTCCGGCGGCAAAACCATTGAACCCTATGTCAATTATGTCAAAAAAGTCCTGCCGCTGGTTGAGGCCTTGCGGAGCAGGGGGCATACGATTGATGCACTCGATTTGGGCGGCGGCTACGGGGCTGATTACCAAAGCGATACCGTCCCCTCGGCGGCTGACTATGCTGCCGGAATCGTCCCGCTGCTCAGGGCCGCCAAGCTCAAACTGATTCTCGAACCCGGCAAAAGCATCATTGCCAACGCCGGGATTATGCTGACACGGACCGTCTTCAAAAAGATTGGCGGCGAGAAAACATTCGTTATCGTCGATGCCGGAATGAACGACCTCATCCGTCCGTGCCTGTACGAGGCGTTTCATTTCATCTGGCCCGCCGCAGTCGATGAAAAATTCGTTCCCGAAAAACGAGTGAAGGATTTGACAATGCCAGGAACGGAGGTCGTTGATATCGTCGGCCCCATCTGTGAGGGTACGGACTATTTTGCCAAAGACAGGGCGATGCCGACGGTCCGGCGAGGCGATCTGGTAGCGGTCTTCACCGCCGGTGCCTATGGCTATACCATGGCCAGTAACTACAATGCCCGCCCGATGTGTCCCGAAGTCCTCGTCGATGGTAACAAATTTGAGGTAATCCGAAGACGCCAGACCTACGAAGACATGATAGCATTAGAAAAATAGGGGAATGATGGAATCGATCGCGGACAAAAACGACCTTTTTCGATTCGAATTCTTCATAAAAGTGCTTGCGGTTTTGTAATCATTAGCTATACTGACCCGCAAACTTTTTAACCAAAGTTGGTATGCCGTCGTCGTCGCATAGAGAAAAAGGATTTTTAATATAGACATTGGGGAAAAATTATGGATCTGAAAAAAGTAAAAGAATTAATCGATATAATGAAAGAAAACGACCTGGTGGAGTTAGAAGTCGTTGATGGCGACTCGAAAGTCCACCTCAAAGGCCCACATGCCGCAACCCCAGTGATGGCCCCTGTGCCGATGTCTGCCGCACCGGCGGCCCCGGTTGCGCCCGTCGCCGATCCGGCAGAAGCGGTTGATGACGGGCTGATTGACATTGAATCGCCTATTGTAGGGACTTTTTATCAGGCATCCAGTCCGGATTCCGGCCCGTATGTTGAGGTTGGCGATCAGGTTAATGCCGATACCGTCGTATGTATTATTGAGGCGATGAAGGTGATAAACGAAATCAAGGCCGAAACAGGCGGGGTGATCGCTGAAGTTTGTTGCAAGGACGGCGAGGCGATTGAGTTCGGTCAGGTTCTTTTCAAAGTGCGTCCCTGACCTTAAAGACATTTCCAAATTACGAATCACAAATTTCCAGAGGGAATTTTATGTTTTCAAGAGTTTTAATCGCAAATCGAGGTGAAATCGCGCTTCGTATTATTCGGGCCTGTCATGAGCTTGGAGTCGAGGCGGTCGTGGTGTACTCGGAGGCCGACCGTGACGCGGCCTATGTGCAGTTGGCAGACGAGGCGATTTGTGTTGGGCCGGCCGCTGCTGGCAAGAGTTATCTGAATATCCCTGCAATCATCAGTGCCGCTGAGTTGGCGGATGTCGATGCGATCCACCCGGGATACGGCTTCTTCGCTGAAAACGCGCATTTCGCTGATGTCTGCAACGATTGCGGCATCACATTTATTGGGCCGGATCCAGACTCTATGCGACAGCTTGGTGATAAGGTGGCCGCCAGAGCGCTTGCCAAGAGAGCAAAAGTGCCAGTCGTACCCGGTTCCGAGGGAGAGATTAAGGATGAGGCCACAGCGGTTAAATTAGCGAACAAGATTGGCTACCCGGTGATCGTCAAGGCCGCTGCCGGCGGCGGTGGTCGTGGAATGCGTGTGGCCCATAACGACATTAGTTTGCACAAGGGATTTGCCGCGGCGAAGATGGAGGCCGAAGCGGTTTTTAAAGATGGGACTGTGTACATTGAGAAGTTCATTGTCGAACCGCGCCATGTTGAAGTGCAACTGATGGCCGACAAAAGCGGTAACGCCGTCCATTTTTATGAACGGGACTGTACCATCCAGCGGCGACACCAGAAACTGATCGAAGAATCCCCGTCTCCGATATTGGATGAAAAGACTCGTGAGGAGCTATGTAAATCGGCGATTCGGCTGGTCAAAGAGGCCAAATACCATAATGCTGCAACATGCGAGTTTTTGCTCGATAAGGATAATAATTACTATTTTATCGAGGTTAACACCCGGATTCAGGTCGAACATCCTGTGAGCGAAATGGTTACCGGACATGATCTGATCAAGTGGCAGCTTAAAATCTCTTCCGGCGAGACACTGGATATAAGACAGCGAGATATCCACCACACCGGATGCGCGATGGAGTGCCGCATTAACGCCGAAGACCCGGCTCGCGACTATGCTCCCTGTCCCGGACGGGTGGATGAGTTTATCGTTCCCGGCGGAATGGGTGTTCGCGTGGATACGCATCTTTATCAGGGTGCGATGGTTTCGCCGCATTATGATTCGATGATCGCCAAACTCATCGTCCATCAGCCAACGCGGGAAGAAACAATTGCCACGATGAAACGCGCCCTGCGGGAGTTTAAAATCGGACCAATCAAAACGACCATTCCAGCGTGTCTGGAAATCCTGTCGCACCACCTGTTCGTCAAGAGCCAGGTCGATACCAGCTTCATCGAACGACACATGGGATAAGCAACAGCGAGAATGAGTTTACCCCGGATTCGATTCGGGGCAAGCCATCCGATTAAAGGAACCTGTGGCCTCCATTTTCAGCATACCATTGCTGCTACTAATAATAGCTGCTAGCACCTTGTCGTACTGTTTGTGATTCACGCTTTTGTTTTTTTAATTTGACTTGTGTGGGGTTTTGGGTAAACTGCGGAGTCTTTACATTGGCAGTAGTTTTTGATTTAGAAACTCATGGAGATTGTATAGTGGGATATAATTGTGTAGTGTTGGTTAAGCAAGTGCCGGATACCAAACGGGTTACGGGCCAGGCGATGAATGATGACGGCACGGTGAACCGTGCGGCGCTTCCGGCGATTTTTAACCCGGAAGACCTCAACGCACTGGAATTGGCACTGGAAATAAAGGATAAATTTGGTGGAACTGTTACCGTAATGACGATGGGCTTGCCGACGGCGACGGATGTTTTGCGGGCGGGGCTGTATCGCGGAGCCGACCAGGCGATCTTGGTAACGGATCGTCGCTGTGCGGCCTCGGATACCTTGGCAACGAGCTATATTCTCAGTTGCGGCGTCAAAAAGCTTAATCCAGACATTGTCCTTTGCGGCCGCCAGGCCATCGACGGCGACACGGCTCAAGTTGGCCCACAGCTTGCCGAAAAACTGGATATGCCGCAGATTACCTATGTCGAAGACCTCGTCTCGCTGGATGGCGAAATGATTGTCGTCAAACGCAATTTGGGTAATGGATGGCAGGAAGTCAAGGGCCAGTTGCCGGTATTATTGACCGTGTTGGATGCGGCCAATGAACCGCGTGTGCCGCGGGCCAAACGGTTGATGAAATGCAAGGCCGCTAAGTGTCGTATGGAAGTCGGAAAAGCAGCAAAAGAAGACGATTCGATTGATGTCGATGCGGTTTGTAAGGACTTAGAGGCCAAGGGGCTGCTGATCAGGCAGTGGGATCTGGACTTTTTGGAAGCGGATATGCAATGGTGTGGCCGGGATGGTTCACCCACCAAAGTGCATCGCATTCAGAGTGTGGTGTTGGCCGCCAAGGAATCCAAGGAAGTCGAGCCGACCCAGGATGCGGTGGAAGCGATGGTTCACGAGCTGATTGTGGATCACACAATTGGCTAACAAAAATAACAGGATGACAAGGAAGAAGCGATGATTGAAGTCAATAAACAGGGAGAGGTTTGGGTTTTTGCCGAACAACGCGGCGGCAAGATCGAAGAGACGCCGCTGGAGCTAATGAGCAAGGGCCGCGAACTGGCCGACACACTCAAAGTGCCGCTGGCTGCGATTCTGCTGGGCGATAAGATAGGCGGTTTAGCCGAGCAATTGGCCCGCTATGGCGCCGATAAGGTGTATGTGGCTGAGCATCCGTTGCTGGAACACTATCAGACCAATAGTTATGCAAAGGTGATCGATGAATTGATCCACGAATATGCGCCTCAGATTGTTTTGTTTGGAGCGACACCGTGCGGCCGCGACTTGGCGCCGCGCGTGGCCAGTTCTGTCAAGGCCGGGCTGACGGCGGACTGTACGGACCTTCTGATCGGCAATCACGAAATCAAAAAGACCGGTACGGTTTATGAGAACCTGCTGTTTCAGGTTCGTCCGGCCTTTGGCGGCAATATCATCGCCACGATTATCAATTATGACCGTTGGCCGCAGATGGCGACGGTGCGTGAGGGCGTGATGCCGATGCCGGATCCGGATGTTAGCCGCAAGGCGAAGGTTGTTAAAAAAACGGTCCATTTGTCCCAGACGGATTTAGTTGTTGTGATTCTCTCCGAACACCTGCAGGCCAAAAAAGTTGACTTGAAGGCCTCGCGAGTTATTGTTGCCGGCGGGGCGGGCGTAGGTAGCAAGGACAATTTTAAGCTCGTTTGGGATTTGGCGCATTGTCTGGGCGGTGCACCCGGGGCGACCCGTGCGGCGATTGATCTTGGATTTATCGACAGCGACCACCAGATAGGCCAGACCGGCAGGACCGTTCGTCCGAGTCTTTATATTGCGGTCGGTATCAGCGGGGCCATCCAGCATCAGGCGGGGATGGCGGACAGCCAGAAGATTATCGCGATCAACAATGATCCTGATGCGCCAATTTTTGGCGTGGCCCATTACAAGATTGTGGGCGATTTGAATGAAGTGATGCCGATGATGATTAAGGCGATTAAGGAAAAAGTATAACGAATCAGAAACAAAACCCAAGTTTAGGGATAGTTGAAAATGGGAAATTTCTATACAGACAATGATGATATTCAATTTTTGTTCCGGCATCTGAACCTTGAAAAGGTTGCGGGTTTGCAGGAAGAAAATTTCAAGCATGCCGGTCAGTTCGATATCGCTCCGGCCAATGCGGATGAGGCGATTACCAATTACGATATGGTGCTGGATTCGATTGGCCGGCTCAGTGCAGACTTTATCGATCCTCGCAGCGAAGGGATCGACCGCGAGGGCAATACGCTAAACGAAGACGGCACAGTAACCTACGCCAAAGGCATCGCGGAATCGATGGAGGCACTGGCAAAGGCCGATGTGATGGGCTTTACACTGCCGCATCGTTTTGGCGGGCTGAATTTTCCCTGTC
>QNBU01000005.1 GCA_003644215.1 Planctomycetota bacterium | reverse complement strand
TTGAAGCTGTTAAGCTTGCCGAAGACAGCGATGATGTGATTATTCGTCTGTGTGAGTATTACCGCCAGCGCGGCAAAACAACTCTAAACTTTGACAGGAAAATAAAATCGGCCAAAGAATGCAATTTGATGGAGCAGAATGAAAGTAAGGTCAGCAGTAAAGGTGAAGAATTACCCTTTAACTTGGATCCCTATGAATTAAAAACCTTCAAAATGAGGTTTGAGGAATTGTAATACGACAGCATGATTTCGTAATAAATCGCGTTGTAGTAGTTGCGTCCCCTGTGGCAAAAAAATGCAAGACCTTTATATCAATCTGAAGATCGTTATTCCATCCGACTGCTTTGATGTGTCTTATTCCCGCAGTTCCGGACCCGGCGGCCAACATGTCAACAAGCTCAATACACGAGTCAGCATTTTTCTTGATGTCCGCCAGTGTTCGTGTTTTTCAGAAACCCAAAAACGCACAATGTCCACTATTTTGAAAAACCGAATGGATAAGCAGGGCGTTCTTCAGGTTTCAAGCCAGCGATATCGCTCTCAAATGGCGAATCGAGATGCGGCGATGCGGCGGATGGCGGAATTGATCGCCGCGGCCCTGAAACCAAAACGACGAAGAAAAAAAACACGAATCCCCAAAAGGACGATAGAGAAGCGATTGCAGGATAAAAAGAGGCGTTCAAAAACAAAACAGCTTCGTTCCGGAGGCCGTGAAACAGAATAAATCCCGTGTCGATCAAGGAAAAAAACGGATTCAAGGTCCATCCCGACAACTCAAACTGGCCGGAAATTTCAGTTTTTCAGATATAACAGCTTGTTTTACAAAAGGTTATCGAGATTTCAAAAACACCTTAAAAGAAAAATCTGTGTCAATCAGTGGAATCTCTGGACAAAAAAGAAAAAAAACAGTTGCCTTTTCGGGACCAAAAAGTTCTAATATAGCCCAAGTAATAAGGGGTTGCCTCTGTCCTCTCGGGCTTTCCTCCGGTTAAATGGTGAGGGGAACTAAGTTTTTTGTTGGGCGGTCCGCCCCAGGAGTAGTTTTATGGCAGTTGGTACGGTGAAGTGGTTTGACGAGAAAAAAGGGTTCGGTTTCATTATTCCGGAAGAAGGCGGCGATGATCTGTTTGTGCATCACTCCAGCATCGTAACGGAGGGCTTTCGCACATTGCAGGATGGCCAGAAGGTCGAATTTGAAGCCGCACAGGGCAAAAAAGGGCTCGAAGCAACAGAAGTTAAACCCTGCTAACCTCAACTTTGGACAAGGTGGTTTTTTTGGGTTGCCAAACACAAAGAAGGTATAGGCGATCTGTTATGTCTTGCAATAGAAAGAAGAACCACTGTTTTTGGCTTAAAAACCGAAAATTACCAAACGAACCCATTTGGTCCAAGGGAATCGAAATAGTAGAACCTTGATATTGGCTCAATAGCGGCGTTTCTTGTCCAAAGTTCGGTTGCTAAAGTTTCAGCCGATTCAAAAGACCCGGTGAACGAATTGAGGGTTCTTTGAATTGATTGAGGTGAATAAGGTTAAGGGCTTGCCGTATGGGGTGTGATTGGCCCCTGTAAACTCCCGTTTTGCGCGGCTTCGCAGCGTTGTGATCGTAAGTTGCGAGGCTTAGTTGCGGGAACTTTATGCTCTTAAGAGTGTCAGTGCGTGGTCTCGAATGCCAAACAGGATCATTGATTTTCATACGCATGCATTCCCGGATGCTTTGGCCCATCGTGCGGTGGCACAGTTGCTTTCGGAAGCGGGCGAGGTTCGCTCCTTTCTTGACGGCAAAGTTTCCTCGCTGATTGCTTCGATGGATGCCAATGGCGTTGAGGCGAGTGTTCTTTGCAGTATTGCCACAAAACCCTCACAGTTTGAACCGATCTTTCGATGGTCTCAGCAGATTGCCTCGGACCGAATTATCCCGCTTGCATCGGTACACCCACAGGATCCCGCCGCAGTTGAGCATATTCATCAGATCGCCCAATCTGGCTTAAAGGGCGTCAAGATGCACCCGTACTACCAGGACTTCTATCTGGACGACCCAAATCTGTACCCGCTGTTTGAAGCCATTCAGGCCGAAAGGTTATTGCTGACTATGCACACGGGGTACGATTTTGCCTTTGACCGCATTGACAGGGCCACACCAAAGCAGATAGGGGATCTCGTGCAGCGGTTTCCTGAGATGAAACTGGTAGCAACACATTTGGGTGCTTGGCAGCAATGGGACGATGTCCAGCGCTATCTGCTCGGCAAACCCATTTATATGGAAACATCTTTTTCGATAGAATATCTGGGTGTCGAGCGGGTCAGGCGAATGCTTTTGGAACATTCGCCGGAACACCTCCTTTTTGGGACGGATTCCCCGTGGACAGATCAGGCCGCGACGATTGCAGCTCATAAAAGTATCGAGTTGCCCGAAGAAGTTCAGGAAAAGTATTTTTTCGAGAACGCCTCGAAAATACTGGGGTTGAGCTAATAGCTGTCGAATGACCACTTTTGATGCAGGCGTCAATTTTTATAAGAGGAGGTCATACGGAGAAAAAGATGGTGCAACCGTTTAGATGAAAAATATCAGTTTATATTGAAGAAATAGGACTTGTGATATGGACGACTAAGAGATAGTATAGATTCAGAGGTTACAAATGAACACAATGATAATATTCCACTATGATTCTTTGGGAGATGTTCAATACACCTGTTCAGAAACTTCTTTTAAACCTCTTGATAAAAGCCAAAAAACTCTTCTCCGGCTGGTGTTAACTCAGACAGCCGCCCGCATCAAAGATTTTTCCCCGTCTTTTTACCAGTCCCTGATAAAAAAGCCAAAGATACAGTTGAGAATTGCCGAGGGCGTTCAGGGGCCGGCCTGTTTACTGCCCCATGAAATTTTATTGAATTCCGACCTGTTTGATTTCACGGCGTCGCGTCGGGCGCATCGTCAAAAAATGCTTGTTGGACTGTTGTATCGTATGTTTTACCATTGGTGCAACCCGGAGTTGCATGTTACCCAGATACGCTTTCAGTGTTTACACTTTCTTGAAAAGCACAAAGATATTTTAGCTTCAACAATCCAGGAGATTCAAAGAAACACCCCCAAGTTTGATGAAATCGATTGGTGTGAATCTCTTTGCCAGATTGGTTCGATATTGATGCTGGATGAATTCTGGACCCATCTGGGTTCAATATTCGCGGCGGATGAGGTCTATACGGCAGCCAAAGGCGGGAAAACGCGTATTCGTCTGAAAATTAAAAACATCCTGTCCGAATCTGTCCAATATCTCGAGTGCAACCGAAAATTCAGACATCAACCAGATATGAAACTTGTGACGAATTTCAAGTGGGTTTTTGTTGATGACGATTCGCTGGTGATTGTTTACAAACTTCCCTGTAATCTCCTTAAAGTGGTACGACTGTGTGCTGTGGATAAGGTTGATTCAATGAGTACCGAATTTGCCTGTCGCTCGATTGTCCACAAGAATATCCGTACGGACATTTTTCACGATAACGGCTATTGGCTCCGTGATTGGGTGCGGACTTTTCAGGCGTATGAGAAGGACTCCTCTTTGAAATTGCTGGAGCGAATGCTTCTTTCAGAGGATCTTCATGAGGTTCGAGAGGCGATTTCTCAACTTGTAAAGAAGATTCGCCGAAAAGAGTGCCTTTTTCACTCCTATCGACTTCTGTATTCGGCGCTATACTATTGGGGTAATCAAGACAAGGGAATCTGCCGTTCGGTGTCTCTGGAAGTCAGTACGATACTGGAAGATATTCTGACGGAAAGGCCGCCCACATTCCCTCCAAGCCGGGTCAATCGGTCTGTTTTTCGATCTGAATCGGCAGAAGTTGAAGTTCAAATTCGTAAACCCCGTAATACTCGAAAAGACAATTTTAAGGCCCGAGTGCTTTGGTCGGTACACGGTCGAAGAAAAAAACCACTTCCCATGACGCCTGTGGGAAATATTCAACCCGGCGGATTCATGACCTTTTCCGTTGTTTTTCCCGTTAAGACCGGTTGGTTTCATTATGCGGTCCAATGTTCCACCGACGGCGGAAATACTTGGCAGTTTGAAGAACTGGATGCACGCTCACACGGCCTGATCAAATTCGTTGCAGATGAGAGAGGGCAGCGTGTTTTGAGTTTCTATGCCGATACATTTAATCTTCAGTTGGACGATGCCCATCAGCCGGTCAAAGATGAAAACGGAATGTTTATCTATGGTACATTTGATGACATCGCCGAGCAGCTTCAGGCGATTCGTGATGAGGGATATACTCGTATTTATCCGCTGGGTGCTTTGGAATTGGGATGGGCGGGAGAAGCCGGGCCGGACCCGTCGGTGTTCTCTGTCCTGGACGGAAAAACAGTCCGCAGAGACATGGGAGGGATTGAGGGGCTTATTCGTTTAAGGGAAAAAGCCGATGCACTGGGAATGAAAGTGTTAATTTGTGTTCTCTCGCATTTTTCGCGTGCAAACGCATCCTTTCCATATCAGTTGCCGGTTTATATTGCCAGTTGTGAGGGTAAATTAACGCGCCGGGCCGGATGGGATGGCGAGTGGAGCGAATGGCTTGACAGTTTCATGGTCAATATGCGAGATTTTACGAATATCGAATACTTGGCGGATATAGGGGTCGAACTCGCCCAAATGGGCTTGGGACTTCGGGTTGATGTAGGCCACGGATTTGACACTGTCTTTCCTGTTGATCCGGGCCTCACAGGAGGGGCTCGTCTGTTGGGCGAAGTAACCTGCAAGGGGTTTGAGCCGGTGGATTTGCGCAAGACAGAGGAACCTAATATCGCGCTGATGTATATGTGCTATAAAATCCAGAAGGCCGTTCCGAATGCACTGGTGGTTTATTCTGAACAGTGGCATGGCAATGAAACACGGATGATCAAGTCCGGGACAATACCCTATAATTCGCTGATAAAAAATCTTGAACATATTCGTAGCGGCCAGGATGTCCATGCGCCCATGGGCCTATGTGACAACTTTAAGTACTTAAATACGATCTACGCAAATCATGGCGGCCAGACCATATCCCTGTTTAACAGCCACGATGAAGAGTCGCCTGTCAGCAATTATCAGAATATGATTTGGCCTGCGGCGGCACTTTTGGTGCTGAGCAGTCAGGGTCCCATGATGTATCATATCAGCCGGTTGCCATCGACAGAGACCGGGTCCATGCAGGAGCGATTTGAACAGGCCTATATCGAATGCTGGAAGCACTGGGTGAATAATCGGTTTCGCCACCCATGGAATGAAGAGATACGCGCCCAATGGAAGATTATATCCGACTACCCTATCCTTTACGGGTTTGGGAAATACCTTTCTCGACTCTTTAATTTTGTTGATGAACATCCCGCGTTCATTCGGGGTTCGGTGATACCCATTAACACTCAGAACCCTCGAATTGCCGCTTTTTTACGCCTCTACAGGAACCGAACCTATCTGTGTCTGTTTAATTTTCCCGATTCCCATTCCGATGACCAGGAAGCCGTGTCCCGTACCTACAATTTCCCGTTAAAAAATGATACAGACGATGGGGCGGCGAGTTTTATTGATCCCGATAAAATTTACGAAGTTGTTGAACGATACAATAATACAGAAAGCCGGGCCCGCCGCGGCAGAAAGGAATACTGGTCCGGCCGCGAATTGACGCATTTGGGTTTTGAAGGTCGGATTGAACCGGTCTCTTCTCATGTCTATGAAATACTTGAAAAAAGTGATGCGACTGCTCAGCAAAAGCTGCTGTTGGATTCCCTTTCACGCTATACAAACTACGGAAGAAAAGAGCGTCTGAATAATTCCTATGTTGCTCGTGTCTTTTTGGAAACAACCTTAAAATCAAAGGGCGATTATGAGAGATTTTGCGAATTATTCGTTTCGTTGACTTCTCAGATTAACAAAAAACACAAACTCGGTTTTAGCACTCTTTTGGGGGTGTTAAATGAAATAACCGCAGATAATTCTCAAAGACACTCGACAGTTATCAAATTTCTGATGCGGATTGCGGTCAACGAAAAAAGTCGGTTCAAGGATGCGATTTGTCATACGGCAGCAGATATTCTGCATGGAATGAATCTCGGAACAATTGCATTGGTGTCTCCGGAGTCCCAGTACAGTGGCCACGCGGGCGGTGTGGGGATTTACACCACGGATATTGCCGATGTTCTTTCCGAACTGGGCTTTCATGTTGTTGTGGTAACCCCGTTATATGAGGCATACCGAGAAAAAATCATGAAAAGCTACGCCCCGAATTATGAGGGACACTGCTTCAAAATCCAATTTCCTGAGTTCGATGAAAGCTCGCAGACCATCTCTCGAAATACGCCCACTGATGTTGTAAACATCCTTCGGAGTAATTTGTTGCGGCAAAAACACGGCAAACAGGTCCGTGTCGAAGTACTCTACCTGGAAAATGGAAAATATCTTGATGTGCCTTATGGGGGCCAAACGGCGGAAGATAAACTTCGTCGAGCCCGTGTTCTTTCACAAGGCGCCCTGGAGGCCTTAAGAGCGTATAACTATTACCCAACGATCATTCAGACAAATGAATGGCCCACATGGCCTCTGAGTGCCTACCTGCAGCGATGGCCCGAGTTTAACAGTGATCCGCATTTTCAGAACACGCATGTAGCCAGCATGATGCATAATCCGCACCCCTCTTACAGCATCACCATCAACGAGGATAATCCTTTCCGTCGCTACTACTATTGTCTGATTTTGGGAATGGATGCCGTGGTACACACCGACGCCTGCATCAACCCCGATAGCCCGTCGGGACACCAGATCGACCTGACCTATATGATGCTCAAGACATCCGGTCATATCGGTGCTGTCAGCCGGGCCATGAAGCAGCGGATTTTAAGCGAGCCGCAGGTTTTTCATCATGCCCGTCTTTTTCAAAAAATGGAGACTGAAGGACGCTTTTTTGGGCGACGAAACGGGTTTAATATGGCCGCACGGCAGCGTTTTTGGTTCAGCAGTCAAAAAAGCATTCTGGAAACTTATGATCCGGCAACCCGAAAACGACTGTTTGCAAAATGCACTCGTACCAAGAAACTTGCCAAGCGAGGACTGCAGAGCGATGTTAACATCGGCTTGGAACCTGATAGTGAACAGAAGCACCATGTTATTTTTTCAATGTTGCATCGTATTTCAAAGCAAAAAGGGTTTGAGCTGATGCTTGACTGGAAAGTCTATCAGGATGGAGCGGGCCGCTGGATTGTCTATGAGCCATGGAAAATGATGGGGCCGACAGTTTTGGAACACTTCCTTTCCTCTGATGAGCGTATTCAGTTTGTTGTGTGCGGGCGGGTTGAAGATTCATTTGATGGACGACGATTTGATATGCATTTTCAAAGGATTGCATCGCTGCCCCAGTTCAGGGGGCGTTTTGCCTATTATCCGGAAGGGGCTTTGTCGTCATCCCTGTATCGCAATGTCTATGTGGGCAGCCAATTCTTCGTGATGCCGTCCGGCGGCGAAGTCGGAGAACCCTGTGGTATCAGCCAGCAGGAGGCCCATGCCGGAGGTACACCTGTGGTCGCACATCATCAGGACGGACTGATCCGAACGGTCAGTGATGCGGACTTCGGCGATACCGAATCGCCTCCGAACGGTGTTAAATTCAGTGGGTTCAACGGAGAATCGCTATTGACGGCACTTTTGGATGCGGTTGAGATCTATTATAATGGCCGGCGTCTGCATTATGTGGACAAAAAGGGCCAGCCACGCAAGTGTAGCTATAGTGCTTTGTCATACAATGCCTTTAACACAGACCATCGATGGCTGCGGCTGCTTCGTGATTACATTCAGACCTATTGCCTGATGGCGAATGTGGAGTTGCCAAAATATATTGATGCGACTCGTTTTATTGCAGAGGCCTCCGGCTTGCCGGATGCCGAGTTGGCAAACCTGATACTGAAAAAAGGAATGAAGATCCCCGAGGCCGTCGATTATCTGGTTGATGCTTTAACTTGTCCCGTTGGGTCAGTGAGAAAAGCTTCTGAAAAAGTACTGAGTCGTCTTTCCGGTGTTTTCGAGGGATCAGAATTCAGATGACCGTATCCTTTCATTAACGCGCGTCTTTCGCCGTATCGGGACCAATAGACACGAATAATGATGAGCATTGCGGGCGGGGCGTTCGTGTTCCCAGTGGCCGCCTTTATTGGATCGGCAGATAGGCGTGGACGCAGTTGCCTTTTGGTTCGTTGCTTTCAAATTCCATATACCCCTCATGCTGTTCGATGTGAAGTTTGGCCAGGGGAATATCAAAACCGGTGCCGATCATGTTCGGCATGCGTTCAAGCGGTTTGCTCAGCGATTGTATCGTCTCATTCGTTAGTGCCGGGCCGTCATCGCCAACAGACACCTGCACCTGGCGATGGTCCTTGAGGCACTTTGTTGTGATAAAAATAGTTCCGCAATGCTCAGGCAAATTGTCCAATGCGTGCGTAATCAGATTGGCGACCATTTCCTCAACACGATCCGCATCCAGCGACATCAAGGGAATCGTTTTATCTTTTTGGAGTTTAATTTTGACGCCGCTTTTCAGGGCATATTCACATGAACGAATGGCATCGTCGGCACACCGATTCGGATCGCAGATTGTTTTCTGGAGCGGATAGTGTTTGGTGTATTTGATCAGGTTGAGGACGAATTTTTTCATCCGAATAAAGTTGGTTTCAAAAATGTCCCAGCTTCGTTCAACGCGGTCAAATTGTTTCCGCTCAAGTCCCAGTTCGATAATTTCGACGGCCCCGGAGGTCATTTGGAGGATGTTTTTTGCCAGATGAGCCAGATTCTGCACAGATTGACCGGAGAGGAACAACTGCTGCAACGGCTCCGGCAAAGCCCCAATGGCTTCTTTAGAGGCCTGCTGTTTTTGTGTTTTATTGATATTGGGGGCCATAGGCAACTCTCACACTTTTTGTATAACGCTGTATCGGAGAGTGAAAGGCGACTCTTGATGTTAAAAACATAAAAAAAGCCAGATTCCAATATAGAACCTGGCTTCGGAGGAGGGTGATGAAAAGCTTGTAATATAATATCGATTGCTCCACCCTATCTATCGATATTCGGATGGACAAATCTTTAGAAAATAAGGGGAAAAAACACGAAATTATCCTGAATTTTACAGAGAATAGTGTTATCTGGGGCATATCGGGTATTATCGGTCCAAAAGAAATCACTTGCCAACAAAATACCCGGCCCGTTATACTGTCGTCAAAGCTAATTTTCAGGTGAGCCGGATGAATACAAAAGTTACAATTTCTGATTTAATCAAAGCCAAGCAGGACGGGCGGAAAATCGTAGCCGTTAGTTGTTACGATTATACCTCTGCCCGCTTGGTTGCCCAGGCGGGGGTCGATATGATTCTCGTGGGGGACTCGGCGGCGCAGGTGTTGCTTGGCCACGAAACAACGCTTCCGGCGACGATGGATTTTATGGTAACGATCACCGACGCCGTCCGCCGGGCGGCGCCGGAGGTGTGTCTTGTCGCGGATATGCCGTTTTTGTCCTATCAAACCAGCATTGCCGATGCGGTTCGCAATGCCGGCCGCTTCTTTCAGGAAACCGGCACACAAATCGTTAAGGTCGAAGCCACCGCAGCGCATCTGGATGTCATCAAGGCCATCAGCGACGCCGGCATGGCGGTCATGGCCCACATTGGTATCCGTCCGCAGCAGGTTACAAAACTCGGCAAGCTCAAAGCCGAAGGCACGACGGCCGAACTGGCGTTGGAATTGGTCGATTTATCCAAAAAGATGGTATCCGCCGGAGCCGGTTCGCTACTGCTGGAAGGAACCGCTCGCGAAGTATCGAAGGTCGTTACCGAACAGAGTCCCGTCCCGGTGATCAGTTGCGGCAGCGGCCCGGACTGTGACGGGCAGATACTCATCATTTCCGATATATTGGGTCTCAATAGCGGGCCAAAGCCAAAATTTGCCAAGGCGTTCGCTCAGTTGGACGCGGCGATGGTGCAGGCCTTGCGAAACTATGCTGACCATATCCGAAACGGTCAATATCCATCCGATGAGCAATGTTATCACATCAAACCCGGCCAGTTGGAAAAACTCCAAGAGATGCTGACCGACTTACGCTAAATTAGGGCTATTTATGTCTGAAGGATTCACAGAATCATATCCTGAAACGGTTATCCGTCCGGTATTTCTTGTGGACAGGTCGGTCTTCCTGTCATACTCCGCCTACATCCGAAGAATCCTTGTAGGACTTTCCTCCGGGACGGCCCGTGTGTCGGCGTTGGTTTGTCCCGCCTGCACGGACCCACAGGCGATTTTGTGTCCCTCTGTGGAACGGATCGAACATCCGACGCTGCGGCTTCCAATCTTTTGGAGTCAGAACCGGAAAGTTCTGCTCGACCAGCTGCTGCGTTTTAAGCCGACGATCCTGCATACATTTTATCCGGGGCAGGTGCATCTGGCCCATTGGCTTAGCAAACAGCTTCAACTTCCGTTTGTCGCTACCTGTCATAAAAAATCTTCTCGTTGGTCGTGTTTTGAAAGAACGATCCATCATGCCGCCAAGATCGTCGCACCCTCAAAACCGATTGCGGATCATCTGGCCGAAACGAGTCCCGGTCTGAAAGGTCGTATCGAACGAATTCATATTGGCAGTTTTGTCGAAGATCACTGTAGTTGTTTTTCCCGCGGCGGTGATGTCGCCAGCTTAATCGCTGTCCATCCGTTAAGTTCATTGAAAATCTTCGCCCCCTTCCTAAACGCCGTCCGGCATCTCGTGCTGGATGGGTTTGAAGTGATGGTGGCGATTATGGGTGTGGGCAAAGCCGAAAAGGCAATTCGCGCACACATCCGAAAGCTGGGGTTGACCTCGGTTGTAACGGTGGTGCCGCCGATCCGTCCGATGCGAAGTGTTCTGGGCGGCGCCGATGTCTATTTGCATCTGTCAGATAGCGGTGCCTTTGATGCACAATTGCTGGAGGCGATGGCGGTGGGGTTGGCGGTTGTCGGCGTCCCCGAAACCACCAGCGGCCTGTTGCACGACAGTCAAACAGCCGCCTTTTGGGATTCCCATGATGAACTGAACATCTATGGCTGCCTGAAAAATGTGCTGGGCCAGCGTGAAAAAAGCCGCCAACTTGCCCAAAATTCCCAGGCCTATCTGCGCAACCACAACAGCGTCAGCCAGATGGTCGATAAACTCACGAACACCTATATTCAGGCCCAGCAACACCACAAACAATCCCTCAAACCCCCGGACGAAACACCCGCATCACCGCTTCCATCAAGTCCGGGGTGATAGGACAAAGGTGCTTATAAAAATCTTGTAAATCCTGTCAAAATATAAACCATGAAAATTGTAGCAGATCAAAATATCCCGTTTGTCAAAGAGTGCTTTTCGTCCATCGGTGTTGTTACGCTGGCGGGGGGGCGTCAAATGACCGCTGAGGTGGTCAAAGATGCTGACATCCTGCTGGTACGCAGCATCACCAAGGTAAACGCTGACTTGCTCGAGGGCAGTGCTGTTAAATTCGTTGCCACCGCGACCATTGGCACCGAGCATGTTGATCAGGAGTACTTGGCGGCCAATGGCATCGGTTTTGCCTCAGCGCCGGGGTCCAATGCAATGAGCGTGGCCGACTATATCACTGCGGCACTGCTGGCATTGGGTAAAAAGAAGAAAATCCAACTTGAGGGTAAATCGATTGGCATTGTCGGCGTGGGCAATGTGGGCAGCCGTGTCGAAAAAAAGTGTCGTGCGTTAAAGATGGAAGTCGTCTTGAACGACCCGCCGGTGCGGCGGCAAACCGGTCATGACAAATACCGCCCGCTGGAAGAAATCTATGATTGCGACTTTATTACGATGCACACGCCCCTGGCCAAGGACGGACCCGACCCGACTTATCATTTGGCCGATGAAAAGTTCTTTGCCTCCTTAAAAGACGGTGCGGTGTTTATCAATTCATCTCGTGGCAAGGTTCAGGATGAAGCGGCATTGAAAAAGGCCATGCAGTCCGGCAAACTTGGCGGTGTGGTACTGGATGTCTGGGAGACCGAACCGCAGGTTGATTCGTGGCTGCTGCAAAATGTCGATTTGTCAACGCCGCACATTGCGGGTTACTCCTACGACGGCAAAGTAGCCGGGATGATTATGATCTATCAAGCGGCGTGCCAGCATTTTGGCCTGAAAGCGACAAAGACTGCGATGGATTTTTTGCCTGAACCGGTCGTTCCGGAATTGGTTCTGCCGGCGGGCCACTTTCATCAGCCGGAGGAGTTTGTCATTCAGGATGTACTCCAGCAGGTCTATGTCATCAACCGGGACGATTTTAATATGCGAGAGATTCTCTTACAACCGGAGAATAAGCATCCGGCGTGGTTTGACGGTCTGCGAAAGAATTATCCCGTCCGCAGAGAGTTCCACAATACAAAAGTCCTGCTGCCGGATGCCGAAAGCACGCTTGCGAAAAAGCTATCCGGCATCGGTTTTCAGATTGGAGCGATTCCATGAAAAGGCCGCCGGATGTTATCGAATGGCCCACTGGCAAGCTGGACTTTTCCGGCGGGGCGATTGTGATGGGCGTTTTGAATGTTACGCCGGATTCATTCAGTGACGGTGGACAGTTTCTGGACATCGATAAAGCCATCGCTCGCGGCGTTGAAATAGCTCAACAAGGGGCCGCGATCATCGACATCGGCGCCGAATCCACCCGCCCCGGTTCCGAGGATATTTCTGCGGATAAACAGATCGCCCGCGCAATTCCAGTGATCAAACAGCTTTCAGAGAAGATTAATATCCCCGTTAGTATCGATACCACCCATCCGGTTGTGGCCAAAGCGGCGCTGGATGCGGGAACCGCCATCATCAACGATATTACCGCGTTGGCTGATGAGGCGATGACGCGATTGGCTGCAGAACGCAAGGTTCCTGTGGCTTTAATGCACATGCAGGGAAGGCCGCAGACGATGCAAGCCGATCCATCCTATGCCGATGTGATGGCTGAGGTGTGTGAGTATCTCATCGAACGGGCTAAAGCCGCTGAAGCGACCGGTATTCCACGAGAATATATTATACTCGATCCCGGTATCGGTTTCGGCAAAACGCTCGAACACAATTTACAAATACTGAATCAGCTTGATCGGCTGTGCGAGCAGGGTTATCGTGTGCTGATCGGTGCCAGCCGCAAGCGGTTTATCGGCCAAATTACCGGTAAAGACAAACCTGCTGACCGGATATTCGGGACGACGGCAACGGTGTCACTGGCGGTTGAAAAAGGCGCTTCTGTTATCCGTGTTCACGATGTCGCCGAAATGGTCGATGTGATCAAAGTCTCCAACGCCATCCACCGCGCAAAATAAAACACCGACGATATTGGATACCGCCGGCATTTATGGATTTTAGAAAAGCAAACCCTTAGTCGTCATCATCATCATCGTCGTCGGTTACGCAGACATGTTCTGCGATCTGCGCCTCCAAAGCGGCTACCTTCACCTCAAGTTCCTGAACCTGTACGGTTTTTTCAGCCAAATCCTCCTTCAGTTGGCTGTCCTTGGCGGCTTGCTTAGTCATAATGGTTGTGATGCTTTCCATCGCCTTGGTCTGGATTTCGGTGTTCTCGGCTTTCAATGCTTCAATGTTGGTGTCTTTTTCCGTGATCGTGGCATTCGCCTGGTCCAACTGACCCTGCAGGGCATCTTTTTCCTGTTGGCAGGTTACCAGTTTCGGGTCCTCACAGCCGATCAGACAAACGGCAATCGCTAACACTGCAAATAAACTTACGGTCTTCATGGTCAATCCTTTCTAAAGCTAAATATCCTTGACATTTTGAACGGTCACGCCGCATATGATTTTCGTTTGTAAGCCGAGTTTTTTCAAGCTGAAAATAGGTTGTTTCGTGTTGTTTTCCAATAAATATCGAGTAGAAATTTCAATTGTTTTTCATCGCATCCTCGAAACTCTTGAGGTCGTTGGCCCACTTTTGAGCTTCCGGCATGTCGATTACATCTTCCTCGACCAGAGTCGCTAAGTGTCGTTCCATCGTAATCATCCGTTCATCGGGCTGGTCCTTGGTCTTGACCTGCATCTGCGAATACATCTGCTCAATCTTGCCCTTGCGGATCAGGTTGGCCAGTGCATAGTTGCTGTTGAGGATTTCCATCGCGACGACCCGACCGTTTCCGTCTTTGCGGGGGATCAGCTTCTGGCAGATGATATACCGCAGCCCCAGTGACAGTTGATTGCGGACTTCGTCCTGTTTCTGATGCGGGAAGAAGTCCAAAATGCGTGTGATGCTGCCGACGACATCGCGCGTGTGCAGTGTCGAAAAGACCAGATGCCCGGTTTCGGCGGCGGTCAGGGTCAAGGCGACGGTTTCGGCGTCGCGCATCTCGCCAACGAAGATAATATCCGGGTCTTCGCGCATCATCGAGCGCAGACCGTGCGAGAAGGTATCCACATCGCGACCGATTTCGCGTTGGGATATCATCGAGTTTTTTTGGGTAAAGATATACTCAACGGGGTCTTCGAGCGTGATGATTCGGCAGGCGCGGTTTTGGTTGATTCGGTCGATCATTGAGGCGATGGTGGTGCTTTTTCCGGCCCCGGTGATCCCGGTAAACAGCACCAACCCATGCTTGCGGCGAACGATATCCTGCCAGGCGTCATTGGGAAATCCGATCTTTTCCGGCGTGGGAATATCCGTCCCCAATGCCCGAACCGCCGCGGCCAGCCCCTCGTTTTCAATAAATACGTTGCTGCGAAACTGCAAGCTGCCGTATTTGTATGAGCAGTCCCCC
>QNBU01000004.1 GCA_003644215.1 Planctomycetota bacterium | reverse complement strand
GGCCCAAGGATTACATGACGGGGCAGAAAGTACGCGATTGCCATACACAGCAGCATCAAATGAATGGTCATCCAGACCAGCAGGATCACCGTAACCGGAACCGGCATCCGCAGATAGACCATCTGCGGAATCGTATAGGCAATCCCCATATACAGCCCAGCCAGCGCCGCCCATCGCGGCCGCTTATCCCGAAGAGCAAAAACCATCAGCGGCAGCAGCGCGATAAGCTGAAAAACACACAAATAACCCAAAAACTGCCCCGCTCCCAGCAGCAGGCCGCCCGCAACCCCAGCCAAACGATATCGATGCAATGAATTTCGCATTCGAAGCCCCTTTTCTTTTTCCCTTAGACTTCTACCGCCAATGCCCATCGCAAGAAAAACAAACCCAATTCAAACCCAATTTTATCCATGCGATTCGGTCTTTCCCGCTCGTTTGATTTCCATGTCCAAGGCGTAGATGCGTTTTTGGGTGCGGTAGATGACGATTACAATCCCCAGCCAGAATGCACAAAAGATATAGGCAAGCGATTTTTCGAGCCAGCCGATGCCAAAGAGTGTGATCGCGGCGTTGATGAGCATAAAATACAGCCGCATCTCGGTCGGGCCGGTGGCCAGATAGGTGATCTTGAACTGATTCGTCGCGCCGAAGGCCAGAAAGGCGTTGACCATCAGGCAGCCCATCCCCAGCGACATAAACCACATCAGCTTGTTATGGATGCCGTCAAACAAAAACGACCAGCCGATAAAGACCGAACACATGAACACGAAGTCGAGAAAATGGTCCATGTAAAAGCCCCACTTGATAAGCCCTTCATTGCGATGGCGGCCAATCGCCCCGTCGAAACAGTCGGTAAACCATTGCAAAAAGATCATCAGCGATGAGGCCCACAGCCAGTGCAGGTTGCCCGTTTGGCCCGCGAGCATCCCAAAACCGATGACCCCGAACGACCACAACACCGTCATCATCGTCAACTGCCACGAGCTAACCCACATCGGAAACTTCGGCGCCAGCCACAGGATAAATCGTTTTTCCGGTGCCGATAACAAGGTCTTCATCGGTGCTTTTTTGTCGCAACCCGTTCCTACTTCTGCCATGGTCGTATTCCCTGCGATGGTTAATTGTTGTTTTTGTTTTCAAAGTGAACGAAATCAATCAGAAAGACGCCGCCAAACAAAATGGCTTTGATCTCTTTGGGCCAGTCCACCGGAAAAGTTACGCCGAAGTTATCTGCATCAGTGAAACCCTCTTTGAGCAGGCCGGACCATTTTTTCGTGATTTTTCCAAAAATTTCCCCGTTCTCGCGAATCTCAAAAGTCCAAGGATGCAGGATCGGCCCGAACAATTCACAGATTTCCTGACCCTGGCTATCGTAGACGGTGTATTTCCGCCGGAGAATGGAAAACCGCCGTTGGATGCTGCCGAGCAACTGGCCGGATGCGTCATGCACGGCGATTTCGCGGAAATAAAAGCGGAAAGGGCTTTTCAGGTGCAACGCTATTTGATTGTCGGGCTTGACGACGGCAATTTCGAACGGTCGCCAGGCCTTGAGGAACAAGCGAAGCAGGATATTGCCCCCGACTTCCGCGGCGTAATAGAGTGAGTCGCCGGCCGTATTGTAAATGGCATATTTGTTTTTGGTTTCAAAACCAGTGAGGATCTCACCCCATTCTTTTTTTTGCTGTACTACTAATCCATCTGTTTGGGTCAATGCTTCCATGTAAACCTCCTTGTTTAGCATCATGATTGTTTATACTCTTAAGGGCACTAACCCTCCTTTTAGAAGCGGTACATCGTGCTGGCGGTTAGGGCGATGATCTCGCTGTCGTAGAAATCGATGTTGGTATCTTTGAGCCAGTAAGCCACGCCCAGTATGCCGGTGAGATTTTCGACATTAAAGAAATTTGGAAAAAAGACCGTTGTGGAAATACCATAGCGGTCGGCATCCTGGGTCTTGCCGTAGATGGGGTTTCGCTCGTCATAGTCGGCGAAGCCGTAGCTGAGGTTGCTAACCAGCCGCCATTTTTCCGTCGCGAAAGTATGAGTCAGCATAAATGTGTACGCATCGTTGCTCATCGCATCGCCGTCAAGGCCGAAGTGGCTGTAATAGAATGTCGGCGCGATCCATTGATTCTCGCAGAGTTGATGGATATACAGGACTTCGGCCTTGTGGTGGTCGCCTTCGCGGCTGAGCTGTTCTCGTTGTGCAGGCGGTAGCAAAGTCGTGCCGCTAAGCTCATCATCAATGTCAATATCACGATAGCTGTAGCTTACATGAAAGTTCGAGTTCATTATCCGGCTCCAGGACAGACGGCCGCCGGTGGAAGTTCGGTCCGTTTCTTCCCGTTTTGTGCCGGTGATATAGGGGTCTTCCCAAATCTCGGTAGGGACGGCACTGAACAGAAAGCTTCCCTCGAAGATGCCCGTCTCGTCCCATTGCTTGCGAACGCCGAGGGCCGTGGACAGATCGAACCGAATCCAGTCCTCCAACGCGTTACCGACAAAGACCTGTGTGCGTGTATCGCCAAAAGTGTATCGCAGTTCGCCATTAATCGCCGGCATAATCACCGTTTCGCTGTCTGGGTCGTCATAGAGCGAGTCGATCCGGTCCTGGCTCAGATCGCCAAACCGCGACCCGGCAATAGTATTGCTCTTGACTCGAAACCAGCCGGCCCCGACATTGACACGGCCGGAAAATCCGCCTTCTTCTGGAATCGGCTCTATCGATCCGGAAAAGACCCATGTCGAACACCCGACCAAGACGATTAGCAAAGCGGCTCGTTTGATTGCTGATACTGTTTGAAATCGTCCGACAAAGCTTTTTTTTGTCATTATTTTTCCTGTCCTCAAATAAAGATTATCTTGTCTGTTATTTGAAATCTTCAGGGGTGAACTGGGTTTCAAAACGAGTGCCGCCGAGACGCAGGGCGGCTAATTCCGCTTCGCCGACGCGACCGTGGATGAACTGCTGGACGACATCGTGCGGATGGTGCCGGATGAACTCGGCGTCGCCGTCGGCGATAATGCGGCCGTTATGCAGCATCACAATGCGGTCGCCGACCTTGTAGGCACTTTTCATATCGTGGGTTACGACCACGCTGGTGGCCTGCATTTCTTCTTTAAGCTTCATCACCAGCTCGTTAATCACATCCGAGGTGATCGGGTCCAACCCGGTTGTCGGCTCATCGTATAAAATAATCTCCGGGTTCAGGGCAATCGCACGGGCCAGTGCCACGCGTTTTTTCTGGCCGCCGGACAGCGAGGCGGGGTAGTAGTTCTGGAACCCGTCCATGCCGACTAAGGCGAGCTTTTGTTTGACCATTTCGTCGAGTGCCTTGTCGTTCGTGATCCGGTAATGCTGTCGTGCGGGAAAGGTGATATTCTCATAAACGGTTAAGCTGTCGAACAAAGCGCTCATCTGAAAACAGAAACCATACTTTGTGCGAATTTTGGCGAGTTGCTGTTCATCGAGGTCATCGATCCGTTTGCCTTGGAAAAAGACCTTTCCGGCGGTCGGCCGCTCCAGCGCGATCAGGTGCTTCATAAAGACCGTCTTGCCGCAACCGGATGGGCCGATGATGACTGTGGTTTTGCCCTCTTCGATGGCCAGCGAGATATTGTCGAGTACTACGCCGCCGTTATACCGCTTGGTGAGATGGCGGGTTACGAGGATACCGTCGTCAGATTGAACCGATTTTCGCGTCACGAAGTTTTTCCTTACAACTGATACCCGTTTGCCAATTTAACGCAAGAGACGCTAAAGATGCAAAGGGCGCTATTAAAAAAAATGTCTAAAGGCCATTAACGACTCGATGGATTCCATGTTTTACCAGTTTTTCACCAAAGTTAATCACTAAGCCCAATTTCAGGCCTGTTAACCTCAAATAAGTCAGGATCTGTGCCTCAAAAAGCTCATTGTATTTTGTTGTTGCCTTACATTCCACAATAACTTTCTCGTTGACAACTAAATCTATCTTGAGTGGAGCCGCGAGGGTCTGTCCCTTGTAAGGTATTGGGATCGCAATTTGCCGCTTCACATGAAGTCCTCTTTCAGTCAACTCCCAAGTCAGCGCTTCCTCGTAAACGCTCTCCAGCAACCTAGGACCTCCTAATGTCCGATGCGATTCGATAGCACACTCATAAATATCTCGACTAATCTCATTCTCTGTCATTATATCAATCTCAAGACTTGCGTCTCTTGCATCTTTTGCGACTTTTGCGTTTAATCACAGCAACGGCTTTACTGTCCAGAAGCTTTTATAGATTGCATCAAAAACGACTGTGAAAATATAGTTCAGAACCAAAATCATCATAAACGACCCGACAAACGCCTCGGTGCAGGCCTCGCCGACGCCTTGGGCGCCTTCGCGGCAGTTAAAGCCCTTATAGCAACTGATGGTGGCGATAGCCCCGCCGAAAAAGAACCCTTTCAGGATGCCCGTTGTAATATCCCACATCTCTACGCCGGAGGCGCTGTAGCTCCAATAGGCCCCGGCGTTTATCTTGAGCTGGAAAACGCTAACAACAAAGCCGCCGAGGATGCCGACCAGGTCGGCATAGATAATTAAAAGAGGCGTCAGTAACAGACATGCCAGAACTCGTGGGGCTACGAGATAGCGGATCGGATCGGTTCCCATGCTCTCGACGGCGGAAATCTGCTCGGTTACATTCATCGTCCCCAGTTCGGCGGTCAGGGCGCCGCCGACGCGGCCGGCCAACATGATCGCCGCCAGCACCGGCCCCAGTTCCCGAATGACGGCCTTGTTGATCAAAACCCCCATCCGTTCCTCCAGCCCCATGTGGGCGAGTTGGTCGTAGGATTGCAGGGCCAGAATCATCCCGACAAAAGCACCTGTGGCCATCACGACAGGGACAGACAGAACGCCGATGGCGTACATTTGAGTCAGGATGCGGGGATAGGTTTTCGGCTTAAAGAGTGTCCGGGCCATCGTACCGTGCGCCGCCCAGGCAAATCGCGAAAAACGCCCGGTATTCCCGATGGTCTTGATAACATTCTGGCCCAGTTGTTCGATCATATCGACTGCCGTTGCCTGTATTTAAGTGTGTTTGTGTCGCCAAAAGTCCGCACCGATTCCGGCGGGGACTATTATAACCTTATCGGTTTCTAAAAGACAAGAACTTAATCCCGATTCAAGAGGTGTTGTAAGAGTTCAAGCTTTAGCTTGTTTTGGCTTTTTGCACTCTAAAGTGTGAACTCTAACAATGCGTTACGCGCATTTTAAGAAACAATATACCGGACACCACTGCGAGCTGAATCAGTACGATGGCGATGGAAATGATTCTGAATATGCGTTTTTTGGTCTTGTGCCGGAATGTGATTTGTGCGCCCAGAGCGGCGGGGCTGCCACCGGCGAGAGCTAACAGATGCAGCACGATTTCCGGGATGCGGGAGTGATTATGGACTGCCTGGTGCTTGTCGAAGTCATACGACACAAGGGTCGTTAGGTTTATACCGATAAGATAGGCATAAAGAAAGCGAATCTGCAGAAAGTGTGCCAGCAGAAAAGAGAACGCCGTTACAAAAATCGCCGCAAGGGTTAGAAATAGTGGTTTCGGTCTGTGCCTTCTCATTTAATCGCAGACCGATGTCATCGAATTGCACGCCAGCCAGTTCTGTGCCAGTTTGGCGAAATCAGCAAAATCCACCTTGCAATTTCCATCAACATCGCCTTGGAGCTTTATTGCACAGAAAGGAGCATTTTGGGTAATGGTTGCTGACTGGATGATGATGTCATCGATAGGTACATCGCCCATAGGGTCGCCGTCCGCATTATTTTCGGTATGCGTTGTTACCGTGGCAATAGCATCCACAACATCCATTCCGCTTAGAACCTCCCCGAAAACACAGTACCCGATTTGCGCAGGCAGTGCTTTGGGGGGATTGTAATTATGATCATATCCGATGTAGCCATAGTCAAGAAAGAGATTGTTCTGAGGATTTTGATTTATAAAGAATTGAGCTGTTGCGCTATCTGCATTTGTCGTTCTGGCCATTGCTATCGTACCGCGAAGATGTGAAATACGGTTTGAGCTTTCGTTGATAATGGAATCACCGGATGTTTTGTAAGTGAGGTCTGTATCAAAGCCGCCGCCCTGAATCATAAAATCCGGCATGACACGGTGGAAGATCAAGCCGTTATAGAAACCGGTCTGCACATAATTAAGGAAGTTTTCAACTGTAATCGGCGCTTCATCGGCATAAAGCTCTATAACAATCAAGCCGTTAACAGCCCCGGTGATTTGTAAAGTTACTTCGGGATTATCGGGGTTCGTGGATTTCAGCCAGTCCTCGCCCAACTGCATTACATCCAAAAGATCGACGATACCATCGGGTACAATATCCGATCGGGTAGCGGATGTCTGCCAGTCGGCTGCAAGATACGCAAAATCTCGAAAATTTACATGCTTATCTTCGTTAATATCCCCTAAGTCCAAATCTGCCGGAAATGCACTTAACGAAAACAGGCAAAAGAATGCCGTGACAACAAAAAATTTCATTAAACCCCCATGCAAAATCTACACACAAAAACACGACAGTATTATACCATTTTCTGTGTTGCATTTCAAACAAATAATAATGCCAGGGACTGATTTTATGTGCCGATGAGCTTTTCTGTTACCCAAAATGTGATTTTATTGGCCGCGTTCGTGATGGTTTATTGCCTTTGTGCGGTCAAAATGGCGCGGACTGGGGCGGGGTGGCCCTCGATGGTTTTGGTGGCGTCAGTGGGGTCGAGAAAATCGTCGAGTGATTCAAAGGTCATCCAGTCAGTCTTTCGCTGTTCGTTGCGGGTTGTTTGGGTAATGTCGATAACCTGTACATTTTCAAAGCCGGATTCGGTGAGCCAGTTTTTCAGCAATGCCAGCGAGACAATCGCCCAGACATTGCGCATTTTGGCATAACACCCCTTTGGGACGAGCAGTTCTTCGCCCATCGTATCCAGCACAAGCGTCTCCAGTACAGCTTGCCCACCGGGTTTGAGGAATCCGTGCAGTTGCTGCAGATGTTCTTTCGGCTGTCGTCGATGGTAGAGAAGTCCCATCGAAAAGAGCGTATCGAAACAGCCGCAATCCGCCGGGACATCATCGGACCCCAGCGGCAGGACGGCGGCCCGATTCGTTTTCGCATAGCGATTGACCGCGTGAAACTGCACCACACTCAATAGAGACGGATCGACCCCGACAGCGGACTTCGCCCCGGCCCCCAACATACGAAACAGATAATAACCATTGCCGCAGCCAACATCAAGGACGAGTTTGTCTTTCAGGTCGATGTGGTTCTTGAGCCGTGTCCACTTCAAATCCGACCGCCATTCGGTATTAATATGGACTCCAAACAAATTAAACGGCCCCTTGCGCCACGGATGAAGTTCCATCAGATGCGTCTTGAGAACCGCCCGCTGCGCATCATCCATATCCCCTGCAACTGTTACCGCGCCAGCCGCTAAGTCAACCCCGCAAGCCGCCACATCCGGCATCTCCTCAATCGCCGCGCACCACCGTTCATAATCCCCATGCGACAATTTTCGTAGCGTAGCATTGGTCTTTTTGCTAATCACCTGCGCAAAGTCAGCCAATGCAGTCGTCTTCAAATATGCAAAATAATCTGAATAATCAGTCATAATACCATCGTTCACTTTCGCCCCGTTGGGGCTTGATTCTCTTTTTCTATCGCTTACCGGAGGCTTACGCCTCCGGCCAAATTACTTTTGGGTCTTCGGCCCTATTTCGAATATGCCCACTTCTTTACGACTCCTTAAATGCAGCTAACGACATGAAGTTGAAGCACTGGAACCAGAGGTGGGTTTTTGTGAAGCCGGCGTTAGCTAAACGCTGCTTATGGGCGGCCAGTGTTTCCGGCAGGAGGACATTTTCCAGCGATTTGCGTTTCTGGGCAACCTCCAGATTACTGTAACCCATGAGCTTTTTGAACTCGTGGTGCATGTCGGTTTCAAAGGCCTCCTTGTCCGCATCCTCGAAAGCGATCTTTTCAGACAATAGCAGAATCCCGCCGGGGCGGAGGCCGTCGAAAATCTTTTGGATCATTGCGTCCCGCTGCTCCGGCGATAAAAATTGCAGCGTAAAATTCATCACGACCACCGAGGCTTTTTCGATGGGTACATCCCGGATGTCGGCGTGTTTTACCTTCACCGGCACACCACTCTCATCAGAAGCCACAATCTTACGGCATCGGGCTGCCATCGATTCGGAATTGTCCACGGCAATAATGTTACAGCCCGGCTGAACAATTCCCTTTCGCATCGCCAGCGCAGACGCCCCCAGTGAACAACCAAGGTCGTAACAGACGGTGTCCGGTTGGGCATACTGCTCGGCAAAGACCTTGGTCATTGCGATCACCGTCGCATAGCCCGGCACCGACCGCCGGATCATATCGTCAAACACCGCCGCGACGGCATCATCAAAAATAAAATCCGCCACCCGCTCACGATAGTCCAAATAAAGTGTGTCTTTAGGTTCCATAGATCGATTTCTTCTTAAAAAAGCGTTATTTCGCTATTTTACCGCCGTTTTTGCAGCTCGTCGAGCGTATTTTGGGCCATCCGGCATCCAATTTCGTACTTGGGCTTGCATTTTCCCGTACAATCTGTACAATAGCAAACCTTGATTAACAGAAAACACAGACCAATACCAGTGAGTATGAAAGGAATACCCTATGGGTCGAGGTGACAAAAGAACTGAAAAAGGAAAACGAGCGCGTGGATCGTTCGGCAATGTCAGAAGTAAAAGCGGCCTCAAAGCCCGCGCCATCGCCGCCAAAGCCGCTCCGAAAACAGAAGAAAAACCCGCTGAAACAACTGAAACACCCGAAGCGACAGCATAGTGTTTTTTCTTCAAAGTTGAATACAAGTCCCCTTATCAGCCACAAACTGAGAGGGGCTTGTTCGTTTTGGGAGGGTCTTGTTTGGACTACGCATTAGACAAATTGACCACACCCTGCTATCTGATTGACCTGGGTTTGCTGAAGAAGAATCTTGAGATTCTCAAGGATGTTCAAGCCCGGACCGGTTGTAAAATTCTTCTGGCCCAAAAGGGCTATGCCGCGTGGAGTACCTACGATCTGTGCAGTCAATACTTAGCCGGAACGGCGGCAAGCTCATTGCACGAGGCAAAGCTCGGGGCCGAATACTTCAAAGGCGAACTCCACTTATGCGCTCCGGCCTATCGTGATGACGAGATGGACGAGTATCTCCGCATCGTCAATCACATTGTCTTTAATTCGTTTGCCCAATGGAATCGTTTCAAAAGCAAGATACAAAACGCATCCCGAAAAATCGCCTGCGGCCTGCGGATCAACCCGATGCACTCAGAGGTCGAAACAAAAATTTATGACCCCTGCGCCCCCGGTTCCCGGTTGGGAATACCACCGGATGTATTCAAGCGTGGCACGGGCATCCTGCCCGTGAATCATGGCCAAGATGGCCATGCCACAGATGAGAACCCACTGGACGGCATTACCGGTCTGCATTTCCATACACTATGCGAACTGAATACCGATTCACTCGCTCGTACATTGGCGGTGGTGGAAAAGCAGTTCGGCGAAACCATCGAAAAAATGGACAGGGTCAACTTCGGCGGCGGCCATCATATCACTCGACCCGATTACGATGTGGACCTGCTGTGTGAATTGATCACTGATTTTCATAAACGCTATCCGAACCTGAAAACGATTTATCTCGAACCTGGCGAGGCCGTCGCACTGAATACGGGCGTGCTGGTCGCATCGGTGCTGGATATTGTCCGTAATGATATAGACATCGCGATACTGGATACCTCTGCATCGGCCCATATGCCTGATGTGCTGGAAATGCCCTATCGGCCTACCATCATCGGCGGCGGGCAAGGTGACACGGGCTTGAAGCCCGCCAAACACGGCCAAGGATGGCCGAGCCACAAGAAATATACCTATCGCTTGGCCGGGTCAACCTGCCTGGCCGGCGATGTTATTGGGGACTATTCATTTGATAAACCCCTTGCTGTCGGTAACAAACTCGTCTTCGGCGATATGGCCCATTACACGATGGTCAAGAATACGATGTTCAACGGCGTCAACTTACCGGATATCGTTCTGTACGACCCGGACACTGACAAATATAAACTCCAGCGTCGCTTCACTTACGACGATTTCAAAAACCGCTTATCGTAACTACAGCAGCGGCGAGACGAGCCGGACTATGCTTTCGCCCAGCGTGCGAAGTAATGAGGCCTCCGCGATGCCGCTGCGGCTGTGTGTCATCAACTCTTCAATATACGCTTCGACTTCGCTGATTGCGCTGGCGCTGTAAACAAACATTGCCGTTTCGTAATTCAGCAGCAAACTACGGATGTCCATATTCGCTGATCCCACGATAGCGACCTCGTCATCGACCAGAACAACCTTGGCGTGCAGCATCTTCGGCGTATAGAACAGTATTTTCCCACCAGCGGCCTGTATCTGACGCAGTGGAATCCCCCGTGCAATATCCGGCGGAATGTGATTGGAACGGCTTGGCATCACCACCCGCACATCGACCCCGCGCCGCGCCGCCAGTGTCAGTGCCTGGCAGAGCGCATCATCCGGTACGAAATAGGGTGTAACCACCCAAAATCGCTTTTGAGCCGAATAGATCATGGTCAGCAGTGCATCATGCAGCATATCACCGTCAACATCCGGCCCTGAAGGAACCACCTGCACAACCCCCGCCTCGGCTAACTCCATGTCGTCCTGTTCGGCAAGTCCGGGATTGTCCGAGATTTTTAACTGCTCTACTGACAACGGTTCCTTGGCGGCAAACTCCCAATCACGCGCAAACACACTCAACCAATGGCGTACCGCCGGGCCTTCCATCACAAAGGCCAGGTCTTTCCATTGTGCGGGTCGTTGCGGCAGGGACATTGATTCGACGCCGATATTGGCTCCGCCAGCCATCACCCGGTGATTATCAACAATCGTAATTTTACGATGGTTACGCAGATTGGTGCGGCCGCGAAACGGTCGATGCAGTACGGGGAGAAAAAACGCGATATGCCCGCCCGCCTCGATCAATGGCTCGAAAAATCGGCTGCGGGTGTGCAGTGATCCCACGCCGTCCATCAATAGCCGAACATCTACACCGGCTTTGGCTTTTTCGACGAGAATTTCAAGGATGGCCTTTCCCACGGCATCGGACTGATAGATAAAAGTGGACAGGTAGATACTTCGCCGGGCGCTTTTTAGAACCTCTTTCATCGACTCAAATATCTCATCGCCGGTTCGGCAAAGTCGGCCCCGATGGCCGGATTTTGCGCCGGGGATATTGTAGGTTCTTAGGAAACGGTCGATAACAGTGGCCTCGTTATCGGGTATCTGTTGGTCCGAAATCAGATCGATCCGGCCCTTTCGGTTGATATGTCGCTGCATTTTTCGTCCGCCGAAGATCAGATACAGCGGTACGCCGAGATACGGCAGAAAAAGAATGATCAGCAGCCAGGCAATCGTGCCGGAGGGCGGGCGTTTTTGTAAAAGGATATGGGCGATGAGAATAACACCCAGCATAAAGCTGGCAATAAAAAACACATATGACAGAATGACCCAAAGGGCTGTAACCATCATCTCTCCAGGAATAGACGATGCTATTGTTGACTGTTGCTGTTTTTCGGTCTGCGAATTTTTCTGTCCAGCGGGCCTAACACGGCCAGAACGATCAGTGAAAGGACGGTGATCGACACAGCCATATCATAGAGATGCGTCCCGCAGGCGATCCCGATACTGGTAACGACCCAAATCGTCGCCGCGGTCGTTACGCCGGAGATATTCGCGCGATCCCGTAGTACGGCGCCGCCGCCAATAAAGCCCACACCAGTAACGATCCCGGCGGTCATACGGGATATCGCATCGCCACCGAGGCCGATCTTTTGAGCGATTACCATAAACGCTGCCGCACCCATACAAATCAGGGCATTCGTCCGAAATCCCGCCGGTTTGTTGTGAAGTTCCCGCTCAATTCCGATCAGCCCACCCAAACCCATCGCAATAACCATAGGCAAAATGGACTGAAAATCAACTTTTTCAAAAATACATTCCATAGTTACCTTATCGTCATTTTGCCTGAAAAACTACACTCGTTTGTCACCGTAAAAAATGACGGGTATCCGGGGTGATTTGGCTGATGATTGATTTCCCTATGGTGTGGCACGGTCAAGCTGTGCTTGGCCGTGGAGGGTGCAATTGAATCTTTCAGGAATAATATAACCACTTTAATTTAAGTGAGTTACGTCAAATATGATGAAATTAAACCATCTTTTTCGTATTTTTTTCTTGTCAAAATCAAATTATGACCGTATATTATCATTAAGTCGATTGTGTTTATGAGGTATAGAGTATGAGTTACCCTTATTTTCAGATATCAAAAAAGAGCGGATATGCGATTCGCGGCCTGCTTGAACTGGCTTTGCGAGGCGATGAGGGACCGGTTAATGTGCGAACCCTCGCGAAGGCACAGGATATTCCGATCCGTTTTCTCGAGATTATCTTAAACGAGCTTAAACAGGGCGGTTTTGTGTTGTCGGTTCGCGGCAAGGCGGGCGGTTATCAACTTGCCAGAGTGGCCGAAGACATCACCGTCGGGCAAATCGTCCAGTTTTTGGATCGAAATATGAGGACTTCTGATGCTGCGGCCGATGGTCTGCCACATCACGGAGACTTCGTTCTGTCTTCGATGATGAAAAAGATCAACAGGGCCGTTAGTGATGTCTGTGATGAAACCAGCTTAAAGGATATGGTTGCCGAAGTAATGAAAAACCAAAGTGCCTTTGTTTCAAGTTACATCATCTAATTTTTTTGCCACCATACACTACTGAGCGAATGGGAATAAAAGAGATAAAATGGAAACGCACACACGAAGCATATTAAAAGCGGCAAGCTGGCGGGTTATAGCGACGGTTGTAACATTTTTCACCGCCTGGCTTCTGACCGGGACCGTCGATGTTGCGATCAAGATCGGCTTATTGGACACCATCATTAAGATGGGCGCCTATTATATGCACGAACGAGGATGGAACCGTTTGGACTTCGGAAAACTCGAAGAACCGGATTACCAGATTTAAGAAAGTTGGAAAATGCAGATAGTCAAAGAAAAAAAGGCATTGGTTGAAGAACTGCGGCGAGGCCTCGCCGGGTATTCGGCCGGGCAGTTATTGAGCAATTTTTTAGAGAGCTTTCAGGGGCGCATCGTGCTGGCAAGCAGCATGGCCGCTGAGGATCAGGTGCTGACCGATATGATTTGCAAAACGCATCCGCAGACCCGGATCATTACACTGGACACCGGACGACTGCCGCAGGAAACTTATGATGTGATCGAAGCCACACAGAAACATTACGGTGTTAAGATCAAAGTATTGTTTCCTGATTACAAGCAGGTCGAAAAAATGATCGATGAGCATGGACCCAATTTGTTCTTTCAAAGTGTTCAAAATCGCAAACTCTGTTGCCATATACGAAAAATTGAGCCGCTCAAGCGAGCGACCGAAGGCATGGCCGTCTGGATTTGTGGATTGAGAAAAGCCCAGTCTGTAACACGCACGGAACTTGAACCCATTGCGTGGGATGAGCAGTTTGGATTGATTAAATTGTCGCCCCTGCTGGACTGGACGATCGAACAGGTATGGGACTATATTCGTCAAAACAATGTTCCTTGCAATTCCCTGCACGACAAAGGTTATCCAAGTATCGGCTGCACTCCCTGTACGCGAGCCGTCAGGCAGGGTCAGGGCATACGCGATGGCCGCTGGTGGTGGGAAGCGCCCGAACAGAAAGAATGTGGCCTGCACTGGAATTCACAAGGAGATAAGCAATGAATCAGTTAGATGCACTTGAAACCCAAAGCGTTTTTATCCTGCGGGAGGCCTACCGGTCCTTCAAAGACCTGGTGATGCTCTGGTCGATTGGCAAGGATAGTACGGTGCTTTTGTGGCTGGCGCGCAAGGCCTTTTTCGGTCATGTGCCGATTCCGCTGATGCATGTCGATACGAGCTATAAAGTCCCGGAGATGATTGAGTATCGAGATCGGTTTGCACTGGAATGGAAACTAAACCTTATTGTTGGTCAGAATAAGGAGGCGCTGGCTAACAAGCAGACCTTTCCCGATGGCAACTTATCCCGGTTGGATTGCTGCAAAAAATTAAAAAGTGAAGCCCTAAAACACACACTCAGCGGTGAATGGCCCCGCTGGGTGATGGACCATAGTACCGGGAAATTTGTCAAAGATGAAAAAGCCCAGCCCTTTACCGGCGTGATCGTCGGCGCTCGCGCCGATGAGGAAGGAAGCCGCAGCAAAGAGCGTTATTTTTCGCCACGCGATCGGCATAGTGAATGGGATGTTGCCGAACAACCGCCGGAGTTGTGGAACCAGTTCAATACCGATTTCGCACCCGGCACGCACATCCGCATCCATCCCCTGCTGGACTGGACAGAACTGAATATCTGGGAATATATCGAGCGGGAAAAGATCCCAATCATTGATTTGTATTTCGACAAGGGAACCGGCAGGCGTTATCGTTCGCTGGGTTGCGCTCCCTGTACCGGCACGGTGGATTCGACCGCCAAAAATGTACCTGAAATTATTGACGAACTCAAAAGCGGAAAGTTTTCCAATATCGCCGAACGCTCTGGCCGACAGCAGGACGCTGAAGATGGTGGTGGATTGGAAACACTCAGACGCGACGGATATATGTAATCTTCGAGGATAGACGATGTCTCAACTTAAAACAGAAAACAGTATACAAGAACACGATCAACTGCGGCACGAACGGCAGAAGATGAATATCGTGATCATCGGCCATGTCGATCACGGCAAGAGTACGCTCGTGGGTCGATTGTTAGCCGACACGAACTCGTTACCGGAAGGCAAGCTGGAGGCGGTCAAGGCCAACTGCGCCCAAAACGCACGGCCCTTTGAGTATGCGTTTCTGCTGGATGCACTGAAGGACGAACAATCGCAGGGGATTACGATTGACTCGGCCCGTTGTTTTTTTCATTCAGACAAACGCGAATACATCCTGATCGATGCGCCGGGGCATATCGAATTTTTGAAAAATATGATCAGCGGCGCCGCTCGTGCCGAAGCGGCGGTGTTGGTGATTGATGCGCACGAAGGGATTCAGGAAAACTCCCGCCGCCACGGTTACCTGCTCAGTATGCTTGGCATCCGGCAGATCGTTGTCGCGGTCAACAAAATGGACCTGGTCGATCATTCCCGCGATATCTTTAATGCGGTGCGCCAAGAGTACACAG
>QNBU01000003.1 GCA_003644215.1 Planctomycetota bacterium | reverse complement strand
TGTCCTGATCCCAGCATTTAGGCAAATACAAGTCACTGGCGACAACGCAACTGAACGGATTGGTTGGATCATTATCCGTATAAAGAAGATGCTGACCAATGACACAGTTGTCTTTCTTTCCTTTTTCACCGCACCACTGACGCTGAACACCCGGAGTATAGCGGCCCTGTTTGGTATGGGCCGAGGCATCAAAAACGCCCATCGAACGCTTTCCGTGCTGGTGTTCAACAACTTCACGAACAAGCATTCTATCGGCACGCTCGTGATCCCATTCGAAAAATGACAGAAATTCCTGCAAGGTCCGAACCGCTACACCGCTTGCTAAAGCAATCGGCTCAATCGATTTACGCTTCAAATCGGTCATCAATCCAACGATATACTTTTGCAAGTAACCAAATGTTTTGTCCCGCTTGAAGCAGGGACGAAGTTTATCCAGGAACCGGGCTAACGCCGGCTCAAACGAAGCCAACTGATCGTAATTCATAACCAAACTCTCCAAATTATATCTCGTTGAAGAGTTCATCGGCTAACACCTACAAAAGTCTTGAGCAAAAGTAGCGCTGTCATACTAAGTTCATTCATGGTTCTTGTTTTTACGGGTTCCGCTGTACATTTTGTATTTCAGCAGGCGGCACTCGATGGTGGCGTTGTAGAAGGGGATTTTTCGGCTGGTTCGCAGGCCGACCTTTTTGCCCAATTGGGGGTTTCCGGTGAAGATATAGCCGGTGCTGCCGGCACATTTTTGCTTGAAGAAATCGCCGATGCGTCCATAGGTTTCCTCCAGTTCTTTGGTTTCACCCAGTCGCATTCCGTATTCAGGATTCATTACAATAATGCTTCCGGCGTCCGGTTCGACGGGGGTCTCGGCGAAGTCGCACACCTTAAAATCGATCAGATGTTCCACGCCGGCGGTCATCGCGTTTTTTTGCGCTGCACGGACCGCGTCCGGGTCAATGTCCGTGGCGATAATCGGGGCGGGTTTGAATTCGGCTTTGCCGCGTTTTTTGCTTTGTTTGCCGGCTTCGGTTCGCATTTGCTGCCATGCGGGGTCATCGTAGAGCAGGGTGTGCATGAAAGCATAGTTGGCTCGCATCAGGCCCGGCACACGGTGGGAGGCGATCAGAGCCGCTTCAATGGCCAGTGTTCCGCTGCCGCACATCGGGCAGATCAGCGGTTGGGAGCCGTCATAGCCGGTTGTCAGGATGATCGCCGCGGCTAATGATTCCCGCAGGGGGGCCGCACAGGGCATTTTGCGGTAGTTACGATCTGATATTTTCCGGCCGGAAGTGTTTAGATAAATCCAGCACTTTTCGTTTTTCCAATAGGCCTGCACGACGACATTGTCTCGTTCCTTTCCGGAGTCGGGGCGGGCGTCTTCTTTCTGCATAATCCGGTCTACAATCGCGTCTTTGATCTTGAGGTTCGCGAACATCGTATTCTCAATCGTTGGTGTTTCGATGCGGCCGATGACGCAGAGATACTCTTCCGGCGAGATAATTTCCTCCCATGGCAGGGCGGCGGTGTGCTTGTAAAGCTGGTCAGGGGTGCGGCAGTCAAAATGTTTTAACAGATACAAGACATTAAACGCGGTTCGAAGATGCAGATTCAGCTTCATACAGTCATATAAATCGCCGGTTATCTGCGCGCCGGTTTCATGGGCAGAGTTGACACTAAAACCCAGTGCCTCGATTTCACCTCGAAGGATGCCCGACAACCCTTTGGCACAGGTAACCATAATCGTGTTTCTGTCTGTCGTATTCATCGAGTTATTATACCCTTTGGCTATTTAAATTGCCACGAAAATTGGCTTTGTTTTACGAAAAAAGATACTTTCAATTACACTGAGATGTTTTATAATCGCGACCGCAGACATGCTTCGCCGGGCTATGTAGGCCCTGTTGTTTATGAAGAAAGGCATGAAATAAAACAGAAACAGGCATACACAATTGTGTCCGCTATCTGTTTAGCACCTCACTTTCGAACGGAGATGAAATTGGCACCTGTTGTTCCCATTGAAAATTTGACGGATTCGCAAAAACAGGCGGTTTTTCACAAAGACGGGCCTTTGCTGGTCATCGCTGGGCCGGGTAGTGGCAAGACCCGCGTCATTACCAGCCGGATCGCGGCACTCATCGAGTCAGGTGTGCGGCCTTGGAATATCTGTGCGATAACCTTTACCAATAAGGCCGCCGAGGAGATGCGGACTCGCGTGGCACAATCGACGGCGGCTACCGGGGTGCATGTCAGCACCTTTCACTCGCTGTGCGTCCGGATTCTTCGCCAGTATGCCGAACAGGCCAAAATGAAGCCCAATTTCAGCATTTTTGATACCAATGACCAAAAGCGGGCGATGAAAGAGGCCATTAAGACCTGTCAGGTCGATGCGACCAGCTTTACTCCGGCCAAGATGCTTGGTGTCGTGTCCAATCTGAAAAACGACCTTCAAGATGCGGAACAGTTCGAGGCCGAGGCGGATGATTTCTTCAGTAAGAGCGCTGCTAAAATCTACAAAAGCTATCAGCAGATACTCAAGCAGAACAATGCGATGGATTTTGATGATTTGCTGGTCAATACCGCCTTTTTGCTGCGCGACCGTCCGGATGTTCGGGAGGAGTTATCCCGCCGCTATCGTTATCTACTGGTCGATGAGTACCAGGATACCAACCAGGCCCAGTACCAGATCGCCAAGGGCATTGCACTGGCCCATCGCAATATCTGCGTAACCGGTGACCCGGATCAGTCCATTTATCGCTGGCGGGGGGCCGACATTAAAAATATCCTCAGCTTTGAAGAGGATTGGCCCGAAGCGGTGGTGGTCAAGCTGGAGGAAAATTTCCGCTCAACCCCCAACATTCTCGAAAAGGCGGATGTACTCATCGCCGCCAACAGCAAGCGAAAAGAGAAAAAGCTGATCGCTACCCACCAACGAGGTCGGGATGTCGAGATCCAAACCTGTGATGATGAGTCCGGTGAGGCCCATGCGATAGCCGACAAAATCGAGGCCCTGATTAACGAAGGCAAAGACCCTAACGAGATGGCGGTGTTCTATCGTGTCAATGCGATGAGCCGTGGAATTGAAGAGGCCTTTGTCCAGCGGCAACTTCCGTATCAGATCGTACGAGGGGTCGAGTTTTATGCCCGCAAAGAAATCCGTGATCTACTGAGCTATTTGAGGGTCTTGGTCAATCCACAGGATGACATCGCATTTCTTCGAGCGGTGGCCACACACCCGCGCGGCGTCGGCAAGACCTCGCTGGATCGTCTCCGGCAGTTCGCCCAAGGCCGGGGGCAATCGCTTTATGATGCCGCCCTGAAAGCGGATCAGGTCGAGACCATCAACCGCCCGACGCAGGGACGCATTATTGGTTTTGCGAAAACGCTTGAAAAATTCCAAAGTGAAATCGAGCAGGAAGTAGCTCCTCTGATGGAAGTGTTGTTTACTGAAAGCGGGATGGCCGATGCGTTGAATAAGGATGAGGAGGCGGTCGAGAACATTAACCAACTCATCAACTCCGCCGCGGAATACGATCAGCGGGCCGAAACGCCGAATTTGATGGATTATCTCCAGATGATCGCACTTTACAGCGACAGCGACGCATACGATGCCGAGTCCGGCCGGGTCTCGCTGATGACGCTTCACGCGGCCAAGGGTCTTGAGTTTGACCACGCTTTTATCATCGGGCTTGAAGAGGGAATCTTGCCGCACGAACGAAGCGTTTATGGCGATTCTGATGATCTGGAAGAAGAACGGCGGCTGTTTTTTGTCGGCATCACTCGCGCCAGGAAGACGCTAAATATATTATACGCGCGAAACCGCGTTATTCGAGGCCAGTTTATTCGTTCCACGCCGTCACAGTTTCTGTATGAGATCGGATTCGAAGGCGAATCGAACGGTTTTGATTCCGACTGGGGCATTGACCAGACGCAGGATACTTATGTTCCTAAACCAAAACCGAAAAGCAAGCCCGGACAGGCCTATCTTGTTAATGAGCTCGTCGAACACAAAAAATTCGGTCTGGGCCGGATTAAGGAGTATCTGGATCTCGGCGAGGACAGTATCGTGGTTGTGCGATTCAATTCTGGAAAAACCAAGTCATTGATGGTAAAATACGCCAAACTAACCAAACTGGAGAGATGACAGTCTCTGGAATCGTAACATTTTAGCCGTGCGGGCGTAATGTGTCGTAAGAGTTCACACTTTAGTGTGCCATAAGCCAAAAACAAGCTAAAGCTTGAACTCTTACTGTGCGTCCATGTTTGGTTGAGTGAAAATGTTACCTGGAACCATTGAAATACAGGAGATCTTAGTATGCCGGAGTCGAAAATAGCGTTGTATTACAAAAATGTATCCGCCAAGGTCATCGGCGACGAGCATGGCATTACCGATGAGCAATTTAAGGAATTGGCAAAAAAAACAATTCCGGCGATTGCCGAGTGCAATAAACAACGCAAAGAAGGGGTGATCCCTTATCGGGATTTGCCTTATAATGAGGATTATCCAAAAGCCGTTAAGGCCGCTGCCGAAGAGATTAAATCCAGCGGTTGTGAAAACTTTGTCGTGCTGGGAATTGGCGGTTCGGCCTTGGGCAATATCGCCTTGCAGACGGCGCTGAATCCTTATATGTACAATCTCGACGAGAGCCAGCGGAAAGGCCCGCGGCTGTTTGTTTTTGATAATGTCGATCCGATGCAGCTTGGCAGTTTTCTGGAGTGGATCGGAGACAAGTTGGACAAGACAATTTTTAATGTCATCAGTAAGTCCGGCCGAACCGCTGAAACTGCTGCACAGTTTCTTGTGATTCGCGAGCTATTGATAGAAAAGCTAGGCGCCGATGGATTTGCCAAACAGGTCATCGCCGTAACCGACGCGAAAGCGGGGACGATGCGGAAGGTCGCCGACGACTCCAAACTCCGCACACTGGTCGTGCCGGATGGCGTAGGAGGGCGATTCAGTGTTCTTAGTCCCGTTGGGCTTCTCAGTGCGGCTGTCTGCGGTATTGATATCGATGCGATGCTGGCTGGTGCGAGGCAGATGGACGAGCGATGCTCGAAAGAAGATTTTCTTGCCAATCCCGCGGCGGTCAACGCGGCGGTGAACTGGCACTATTACCACCGCCAAAAACCAATATCCGTTATGATGCCGTATGCGTATGCGTTGAAAGATTTGTCAGACTGGTATCGCCAGATTTGGGCCGAGAGTTTGGGCAAAACGCATAACCGGCAGGGCGATGAGGTGTTTGTCGGCCCGACCCCAGTGAAGGCGCTCGGCACGACTGACCAGCACAGTCAGGTGCAACTTTATCGCGAAGGGCCAAATGACAAACTGTTTACTTTCCTGCAGGTTAAGGAGTTTGCGACAGATGTAACGATTGGCGCGAACCCGCAGGTCGCTCCTGAGTTGGGCTATCTGGCCGGGCAGAAAATGTCGAAGCTGCTCAACAGCGAAAAGCTTGCGACCGAATTCGCACTATTGCACGACAAACGCCCCTGTATGACGGTTCTCTTTGACCGTATTGATGCTTTGGCTATCGGGCAGTTTATTTATTTGTTTGAAGTAACGACTTCCATCGCCGGACTGCTCTTTAACATCGACGCCTATGACCAACCGGCGGTTGAACTCGGTAAGGAAGCGACTTTCGCGTTAATGGGGCGAGAGGATTTCGCTGATTTGGCGAAGGAGATTGAGCCGTTTTCAAAAATTGATGAAACCTTTTTAGCATAATAGCAGAAAGAAGAGCTTATGGATTATGCAGTGATTATGGCGGGCGGTACGGGCAAACGGCTTTGGCCGTTAAGTCGTCAAAAACGCCCGAAACAGGTTCTTGAATTGTTGGACGGCCAGACGCTTCTTCGAAAATGTTTTGACCGGTTGGAAGGGATATTTGATCTGCAAAATATCCTCGTTTTGACGAATGCCGATTATGTTGACATTGTACGGGAAAATCTAAGCGAATTGCCGGCGGAAAATGTCATTGCCGAACCAGCCGTTCGTGATACGGCTGGCGCGATTGGACTGGCCGCGACGGTGTTGCACAAATACGACAGCAACGCGACAATGGCGGTTGTAACGGCCGATCAGGTGCTTGAGCCGACCGAGGTTTTTCAGCAGGCGATGCGTACCGCTCTGTCATTTGTGGATGAAAATCCGCAGGCACTGGTAACATTCGGAATCCAGCCGACATTTGCCAGTACGCAGCTTGGCTATATTCAGTTTGGGAAATCTGTTCCCTGCGGTGTCTCGCAGGATGCTGTTTGCGCGATTGACGCTTTCAGGGAAAAGCCGGAATTAGATGTTGCCAAGAGCTATCTGGAGCAGGGCAATTACGCATGGAACTCCGGGATGTTTGTTTGGCGGTGTGATACCATTTTGCAGCACTTTACCAATTTCCTGCCGGAAGCGGTTGAACCATTGAACTATATCCAGACGGATTGGGGAAGTGCGGGTCAGCAACAGACACTTGAGAAATGGTTCCCGCGGCTTCCTAAGATCAGTATTGATTACGCAGTGATGGAAAAGGCAGAAGATGTTTATGGAATCTCTCTGAATTGCCGGTGGCTTGATATGGGTTCATTCGTTGCATTGGCCGACATCGTCGAAGCGGACGCTGATAGTAATTGTCTTATTGCCGGGCATCATGAACTGCTCGATTGTAAAAATAACATTGTGGTAACAGAAGATAAAGGGCATATGATCGCTCTGATGGGAGTTGAAAACATGATTGTTGCGCATACGAAAGACGCAACGCTGGTCTGTTCCATTGACCATGCCAATCGGATCAAAGAATTGTTGGAGCAGGTGCAGACACACAAAGACGGGAAGTTTCTCTAACGCTTAAGGAATGTCAAAGTGCGCTATCTTGCAATTGACCACGGTCAAAAACGAACCGGTCTGGCAATATCGGATGCTTCCGAAACATTAGTTTCCCCCCATTCTGTCATCGCTACGGCCAACCCACAGGAATTGTTGCGACAGATTTTGATCGTTCTGGATACCGAGGAAATTGACGCCATTGTTGTTGGCTTGCCGATGAATATGGATGATACCGAAGGCCCCAGAGCCAGGCAAGTGCGTCAATTTGTTTTAACACTTCAACAGCGAACCAATAAACCCGTCGATTTGCATGATGAGCGGCTAAGTAGTTTTGAGGCAGAGCATCTGACAGGGTCGCTTGAACTGACCCGTAAAAAGAAGAAAAAGCGATTGGATGCGATTGCCGCCGCCGCGATTCTGCGATCCTTTTTTGAGCAAAAGAACAGATGATAAAACTCCAGAGAAATTTCTGTAATTTGTTTCTAAATATACACTTAAGATGCGTTTTTGCAGATTGTAAAAATATCTCAAAAGTTTTTCTTCGTAAATCGTATTCAATTCGTATATAAGTAACAGTGGTAATGTGAGTTCGTTTTCTAAGAGGATGCTATGGAAGCGAATGGCGTACAACAATCGGAAATCACAACGGTTGCGGATTCGGCGGCGATGGCGGATGCAGCGGTCAAGTATCTTATCAACTGTGCCCAACGAGCCATAAAACAGAGGGGGGTTTTCCGTGTGGCCATTTCAGGAGGGAGTACGCCTGTCCGATTTTATGAACGGTTGTCGGATGTATCTGTGTATTCCAGGATACAATGGGAAAGGGTTCACATTTTCTGGGTTGATGAACGGTGTGTACCGCCGAGTTCAGAGGCAAGCAATTTTGGGCTTGCGACAGAGACTTTTTTATTGGACATTCCGATACCGGGGGAGAATATTCACCGGGTAACAGGTGAACTTCAAAACTATGCCAATGCGGTTGATGAATACGAACACATCATTCGCGCTGTTTTTAAAATAACAAAAGGGCAGATTCCAAAATTTGATCTGGTCATCCTTGGAATGGGATCGGACGGCCATATCGGATCGATTCTTCCCAATACCTATGCCTTGTTCGACACAGACGACATAGTCAGCGCGGTTTATCGTATGAATGGCGATTATAATCGGATCACACTGACCGTACCCGTTATGAAAGAATCCCGCCGGATACTCATCCTTGTCAGAGGAGAAAACAAGGCGCAAATCGTGGCGGATGTTTTTCGCACAACCCCCGACCCGGTCCGCTATCCGGTGCATGCGCTCTGGCCGGTTCTGCACAAGATTCGGTGGCTTATTGACCGTCGGGCCGCGGCAAAACTGTAATGCAAACGGCATTTATGCCTCAAGCAGTATTTTGCAATCGTATGTCTTTAGGAGGTGGCGTAGTTGCGCGGTTTTCTCGCCGTCTTCGCAGAAAATGATCGCCTGTTTTGAGCAGAAAGCGATCTGTTTACGGTCTGCCAGGACGGTGAGATAGGGGGCGTAGAGAATAATATGATCGAATTTCTTGTTGGCTGCGTCAAGTAGCGAACGCAGATTCATTTGTTTAAGCAGATCAAAGTACCGTGCCGGCCAGACCGACAGATTCTCAAATGCAGTTGGGATTGGCAGTATTTTCAGATGGGACTCAATTTTTTCCGAGTCAATCTCGAAAACTTTGGCCAACGCGTCTCGCTTTCTGTCAAGATCGATCAGTAGGCATTTTCCTGTGCCAGCCAGCGAGACCGCAAGATTGACCGGAATGGTAACGGGCAGGTCGGTAAGTCGGTTCGCCGCCAGAAGCACCGGTTGCACTTGGGCGTTTGGATTTTTGAGGATATTAAGGATTTTCTGAATATCTTCATTCTGCGGGATGGGCTGTTTTTTCGGCTTTGGCGGGGTGTTTCTTTTTTTTGTTGACTTAAACAGGTAAATCAACAGCGGCAATAAAACAACGCCCCCGCCGACTGACAGATAAATCCAGAGCGTCCCTAAAGGCATAACGGCCGCTCCCGGAACAAAATATATAGCGATGCTACTCATATTTTATACTGATCGCAATCAAAACCCCCCTATCCCTGCGCAGCTGACTTAGTTTTTGCAATACCTTGAAATGTCCCTTTGAATGATTTCCTGCAAGAGTTCCCGCTGGAATAATGTTAATGAGTTGTCCTCCCAGAGGTTATGGCGCAGGTCTGTCCGTTCTGCTTTCGTTTGGCCCGCCGTAACAGACTCACCGATATATTGCTTAATGACATTTCTAACAGGAGCATCTTTTATTTTTAAATCAACGGGTTCTATTCGTTTTCTTCGCGAGGCGGTGGAACGGCGATGTTCTGACAGTATCTGCTCGGCGAGATTGTACCGTGGGATATGCGGCGGCGTTTCGGCCTTAATTGACTCGACTGGCGGTTCAATCGGGGTGGCGTCCCGATCTGTGGAGACGATGGTCGGTTCAGCCGATTGCTGCCGCTGAGCATCCAACTGGCTCAATTGCGATTGCAAAGCCGCATTCTCTTTTTGGATACGACCCGCTTCATCCTGTGTTTCCTGCAGTAGAACCCTTGTTTCACCAAATAGCTTCAATGCCTGCTTATCCTGTTCGGCTTGTTTCTTTAATGCTTCAAGCTGCTTTTGGAATTCTGCTACTTCTTTTTCTCGAAAACTATCCAATTGCTTCTGATTGGATACCTCCACTTGCCTTAGTTGCATACGAAGTTCACTCAATTCGTGAGTGAGTTCATCTTTTCCGGAGTGTAGCTGGTCCACTTCAAGTTGCAGTTGTTCTTTCGATGGGACCTCTGAATCCATTTGAGAATGGAGTTCTTTGAGTTGCTGATTCGCGGCGGACATTTTTTCGAGTTGCTGTTTCAGGTTCGCAATTTCACCGTCGGCTTGCGATTGATGGATTTTGTATTCCTGACGCACTCGTTCGTGATCTGTCTTCAGTTCAACCGTCTCCCTGCCGGCTTGTTCCCGATAATCCGAATACTCTTGCCCAAGCCGACCAAGAGTGTCCTTGAGTTGCTCCTTTTCTTGCTGAAGTTGTACAGAAAAAGCATCCTGTTCTTGATTGTGCTGTTCGCGGATAGCGGATAATTCCGCGTCAAGATGTTGGGCCTTAGCTTCATAGTCTCGGATTTCAGCTTGAAGCTGTTCTTTAGTGGAATTATTTTCGTCGCAGACAGCGTGAAGCTCTTTAATTTCCTGCTCCAAAGCAGAATGCTCTCTTTGCTCTTGGGAAAGCTTAGACTTCGCTTCCTGCAGTTCCGCCCGGACATCTTCAAGTTGCTCGTTGGTTTTGGACAGAACCCCGGCGTTTTCCTTAAGTGCGGCGACATTTTGATTTAACGACTCCACCGTCTGTCGCAGCGAATCGGCCTCTTGCTGAAGTTCATCACGCCGCTCGGTGAGAATCGCAATTTCACCGCTGGTTTGTGATTGATAGGCCTCGTATTCATGACGAATCTCTTCATAAGCGCGTTTTGCGAGATCCGCTTTTTCGCTCATCCGCTCAATTCGTTGATTTAGCTTGCTAATCTGGCCGTCGGCTTTTTCGTGATGCTCCAAATGTTCATGACGGAGTTGTTCGAGGGCGTCCTTGGACTGTTGCTCTTCCTGTTGAAGCCGTGCAGTGAAATCTTCCTGTTCCTGAATACGCTGCTGGCCGAGAGCAGAGAGTTCGGCAGTAACATTTTTGATTTGGGACTCATAATTACTGATTTCAGATCGAAGATGCTCTTTCACATGATCATTTTCGTCATCGGCAGCGCGAAGTTTTTCAACTTCCTGTTTCAAAGAAACACATTTTTCCTGTTCTTTGGAGAGTTTGGATGTTGTCTCCTCCAGTTCTGCCCGGACACTTTCAAACTGCTTATTGGTTTCAGAAAGCACCTCGACACTTTCCCTAAGTGCGGCGGTCTCTTGCTGAAGTTTGGCCCGTTGTTCAGTAATATCTTCAATTTTACCGTCAGATTCTGATTGCTGTGCCTCGTACCCCTGTTGCCTCTGTTCATAATCTTTCTTCAGCAACTCAGCGGCTTCGGTCAGTCGTTCAATTTGTTGATTCAGGTCAACAATCTGGCGGCCGAATTTTTCCCGGCTATCTGATTGCTCTTCCTGAATCTGTTCAAGAGTACTCTTGGACTGCTCTTTTTCCTGCTGAAGTTGTTCGATTCGCTCCGAGAAAGACCGGCAATCCTGTTCCAGTAGTGCTTTTAAGCTTTCTATTTCGTTAATTTTGGTTTCAAGAAGGCGGGTCTTGCTGTGTTCACGAGAGAGCGTTATCTCGGCTTCGCTTAACTCCGCTCGAAATCGCTGGACCTGATTACTGGTTTGCAAATAATCCTGCAGGTCTGCTTTTAATCTCGTATTTTCTTCCAGAAGGGTGGACGCGCGATCATTGAGTTGGCGATTGTTCCGCCGGAGTTGTTCTATGTCTAAGTCCGGTTCCTTTGAAGAAGCCGGAACCTCCGGGGCAACCGGGGATTCAATGATATCTGCCGGCGTGCTATCAGTTGAATCGTTGTATTGTTGCGATTCCTCAAAAGATACAATTCGAACAGAAGTATCTTCGACAAGCTCTTCTTCTTGGAAATCTGAAATCAATTTATCAAGAGCAGGGTCTTCAGATTCGGTGTGTCCAGATTCATCATCCGTTATGTCAATAATATCTGCTTCGTCGAGGAAATCGGATGGTTGCCCGGAGCTGACATCCGGTTGATTTGATTCGGGTTTTCCTGCCGCACGGAGGGCCTTGAGGATATCCGCCTTGCTCTGCAGAATATCCGCGTCTAAGTCGCGATCTTTCTTTTCATCAGACATTGTTCCCTCAGCAACTCAAATTTCCATACTCTTATCATATATCATAGAAAGAGAGAAAAATCAAGATGTAGAGTGGGTATTTTACGGAATTGACCAAAATTACCATATTTTCAGTCTGAATTCGGCCCCAGCGATAACATAGTGAACTTGGAGGGCTTCAATCGATAAATGATATCGGAAATGTCAGCGGCATTGACGGCCTTAATCGCATCCACATTTTGTTGTACACTTTGATAGTTGCAGTTATATATCCAGTTAAAACCAAGACTTACAAGCCGCCCCATGGGTTGTTCGCATTTAATCGTTACTGCGCTGAGCATTTTATTCCGAGCCGTTTCCAGTTCTGCCTCAGAAACCCCTGTTTTTTCGAGTTCTGCGAAGATATTCCGAATAATATCCAAAACTTTCGGTGTCTTATCAGGATCACAGCAGAGATAGCTGTAAAACACCCCCGTCCCGTCCATTGATTCGCACTGCATCGCGGCGATTTCTGCCAAAGCCGGTTCTGTCAGGCCCCAATAATACCGAGAGCCGGAATCATCACCGAGAATCATTCCCAACAATGAAGCAGCGAATCGGCGGGGGTCCTGCATCGAAAGGGCGGGGCTAAGCAGACAAATATGCTGACGGGCAAGATTTTCGTTTTGGAGGTGTTTCGTTCTGAATGTACCTCTAAAATCCTCCAATTCGCGGGTCGTATCCACTGCGCCCCAAGCGGCACATTGTTCCTGGGCCAGTTGACAAAGGGCTTTGAAGTCAAAATTCCCGCTACACGCTAAAACCATATTATTGGGAGCGTATCGCTTTGAGAAATAAGACCGCATCTGACTCGCAGTGAGTGCGGAAACGCTTTCATTGGTCCCTAACACGCTGTTTCCACAGGGATGCGTCCCAAAATGTAAAGCCCTTGCCTGATCCATGACCTCAAACTGCGGCAGGTCTTTATACATTGCGATTTCTTCAAGGATCACATTTTTTTCAATATCAAAGTCATCATTTCGCAAAGACGGCCTCATTAGTTGTATCCACAACCCCGCCACATCCATCAGGTATTCAGGAAGAACTGCCGCGTAATACACGGTATTTTCCTCGCTGGTAAAAGCATTAAACTTTGCTCCCAGCCGATCAAAAGCTGCATTCACCTCTAAAGCCGACAAAGCGTCCGTTCCCTTAAACAGCATGTGTTCAAGATAGTGAGACACGCCGCTGATCTGCGGGGTTTCGTCACGAGCTCCAGTTCGCACAAAAAAACCAACTGCTGCTGATTGAGCCAGCGGATCTACTTCCCCGATAATGGTTAAGCCATTGTCTAATTTTTGATACTCAAAGTTCATTATTAACTCGATAGCATAGGAGATTGTATTTTTTGTGGCACGGCCATCTTGGCCATGATTCACGGACTCCGAAGCCCGTGAATCATCAATTTAACATTCCTCAAACTGTTACCGCATTTGGGCCAATGGTAACAATGGTAAAATCCTCAAAGGGGTGCTTTTGCAGAAATCTTAAAACGGAATCAACACTCAATGTCTCAATTTTTTCACGAATTTCGGCAAGTTCCCGGACGCGGCCTAACAGGAAATGATCCGCCGCGATTGATGAAGAACGGGCGCAGGTTGATTCACCCTGCATAATCAGAGAAGTTTTCAGTCCGACCTTGGCCCGTTGCAATTCGTCGGTACTGATACCGTCTTTTAGTAGTCGAAATTGCTCTAAGATAACATCCAGCGTTTGTTGTGCTTTATCAGGCGTTGTTCCTGCGTAGCACGAAATGCCTGCGTAATCTCTCATCGTTCTATAATTTGCCCCTACAGCATAACAAAGCCCGCGTTTTTCACGAACCTCCGTAAACAGACGACTGCTCATACTGCCCGATAGGACCGAAACCGCCGCCGCAATTTCATAATAAAATTCAGAAGCAACCGTCGGCATCGGCGTCATCAATCCGATATGCACCTGGGCGCCCTCCGACGGAAAATGTGAATAGTGTTTTCCTTTAGAGGCCGGCTGTTTCTCTATCAATCCCTGATTGCTTTGGGCATCAAATAGAATTTCAATTTGTTTGCAGACAGCATCAAAATCGTAGTTTCCGCAAATCGAAAAGAGAGTTTTTGAAGGGTCAGGCATCCTTTTGACGATATCTGCGGTTCTCTCGAAGGGCAATGCCTGGAGCTGATCCAGTTTTCCGATTGCCGGACGCCCAAAAGGATCCGGGTAAAATTGTTCATACAAAAGAGTCATTATTTTTTGTCGTGGGTCATCGTCCAGCCCCTGCAATTCACTGACAGCGAGCTGTCGTGACAACTCAAACTGCTTGGCGGCCAGTTGGGGTCTGCCAATAACATCCGCATAGAGTTCCAGAGCCGATGGGAGATTACCTGCTTCTAAGGATGCGTTCAGGGACAGATGGTGTGCTGAAGTGGATGCGTGCCGATGAACTCCCAACCGGTCAAATGCCTCAATCAGTTCTCGACTCGAGCGGTCTCCGGCACCGCGAAATAGCCAGTCGTTGATGACACTGCTGGCGCCGCAACATCGGTCCGGCAACAAAGACGCTCCCGCCGGAAGCAGAAATTGAAAGGATGCTGAATGTACATTCTCGATTCGCTCACCGAGCAGAATCATCCCGTTTTTTAGTTGATAAATGTCCAGTGTGTTATTCATAATCCATGCATAATAAGGGGGTTGCTGTTTATGGCTGCCGTTCTATGCCACCGCCGTTTCCGAATCATCGTCAACGCTTTCAAACTGAACACTGATTTTCTTGCTGACGCCCTGAGTCTGCATTGTGATTCCATAAAGCACATCGGCGATGCTCATTGTGCGTTTTGAGTGTGTAATAATGATAAATTGCGACTGTTTTTGGAAGTCCTGAACAATCAGGTTAAACCGTTCGTTATTGGCTTCGTCCAGCGCTGCATCCACTTCGTCCAATACACAGAAGGGCGACGGTTTGCTCTTGAAGACCGAAAATAGCAGGGCAATGGCCGTCATGGTCTTTTCGCCGCCGCTCAACAAGCTGATCGTTCGGGTTTCCTTACCCGGAGGCCGGGCGACAATCTCGATACCGCTCTCAAGAATGTCGTCGGGGTTCTCAAGGATAATATCTGCTTTGCCACCACCAAAGAGCTTACGGAATAACTGCTGGAAGTTATCTCGAATCTGCTCAAATGTAACCTCAAACTTTTCGCGGCTGTCTTTATTGATCCGGGTGATTAACTGTTCCAGTTGGTTCTTGCTTTGATTGAGGTCTTCCACCTGATCTGTCAGGAACTCATTTCGTTCTTCGAGGTCTTTTTGCTGATCGATAGCATCGACATTAACATTGCCCAAGCGGTCGATTTTTCCGCGAAGCGACGCGATTTCCTCCCGCACCTCGTCCCAGTCAACATCATTCTCCTGGAAGTCCTTATAGGCCTGTGCGAGATTAATCTGCAACTCTTCCTGAACCCGTACGGTTAGGTCTTCCTCTTTGACCTGAAGTTGGCTCAAAGTCAGTTCGATCTGATGAATGTGTTCTTCGATCTCACTTTGTCGGGCTTGCTGCACTCGCAGCTGATCCAGATTACTGCTTTTTTGTGATTGCAGATCTGTCGCTTTATGATGCAGCTGGACACTGTGCTTCTGTGATTGTTCTTTTTCCAGATACAGTTGGGAAACCCGTGTCTCAGCGGTCAGAATGTTTCGCTCTGTCTGGGTAATTTGGTCATCGCAACCGAGGACTTCGGTGCGTGCTGATTCAATCCCCATTCGCCCGTGTTGCAGTTGGCTCTGGATCGAGGCGATTTGCTGGCGAATCGAGTTCTGCTGTTCATTGACCTGGCCCAACTGGACTTTCAGCTCGGTTAGTTCACCATGACGGTCTTGCTGATCCTGTCGTTGTTGGTCATAATGGCTCTGAAGTTGCTGAATATGTTCGTTGCGCTGGCGATTGATCTGTTCCAAATCAACCAGTTTTTGGCGGGAAGTGTGTTCTTTCTGCACGGATTCCTGAATCTCTTTTTCGAGCATTCCGATTTCGCCGGCAAGGATCGGTTGCTCTTCTTTGAGCCGGCAGATATTACCGTCCAGTATTTTTAATCTGGAATCCGCGTCAACTTTTTCAGTGTTGGCCTCATAAATGCTGGTTCGCAATTCCTGGCACAATCCGGCCAAATGCTCATTTTTATGC
>QNBU01000002.1 GCA_003644215.1 Planctomycetota bacterium | reverse complement strand
GATAGATCCGAATAAAATACAAATCGCCATGCTTATCGCTGGTAATTTTGAACGCCAGCCCCACAAAAGGTTTTTCAGGATCACAAACGACTTCGATCTGCTTGTCCTGCTTTCCTTTCTTGAAACCCACGGCAGCAGGTCGTTCCAGCGGTGATGGCAGAAACAACGGAACCGCATCCAGAAGATGGCGAACCCCTGTGTTCTTCAGCGCCGAACCCACCAGAACAGGATTCAACTTACCCAACAGCGTTCCCTTGCGAAGACCGCTGATGATCTGGCCGGAGGTCAATGGCGCGTCATTAACATAGGCCTCCATAAGTTGTTCATCATATTCAGCAGCCGCCTCAATCATTTCGTGCCGATAGAATTCCGCCTTCTCTTGCAATTCCTCCGGGATTGCTTCTTCCCGAAAACTTGCGGCGGTTTCTTCCTGAGCAAAGAAAAACGCTTTCATCTTCAGTAAATCAACAAGCCCTTTCAGCTCGGCTTCGGCGCCAATCGGAATCTGCACCGGAACCGGATGAGCCAGCAGTTTATCGCGAATGCTATGAACTGACATCTCAAAATCAGCGCCGATTTTATCCATTTTATTAATGAAACACAGGCACGGGATATGATACTTCTGGCCCTGTCGCCAAACCGTCTCGCTCTGCGCCTGAACCCCCTCGGAAGCATCAAAAACAGCTATCGCCCCATCTAAAACCCGCAAAGAGCGTTCGACTTCCGCCGTAAAATCAACATGTCCCGGCGTATCAATAAGGTTGATATCGTAACCATTCCAAGGACATTTCGTCGCGGCCGAAGTGATCGTGATGCCGCGTTCCTGCTCCTCCTGCATGAAATCCATAACCGCAGTTCCGTCATGGACTTCACCGATTTTATAGGTCATCCCGCTGAAATAGAGGATGCGCTCGGTAACGGTTGTCTTACCCGCATCGATATGGGCCATGACGCCGATATTTCGTACTTTGGACAGTTCCGCTGCCATAAGGTATCCCTGTCTGCATGGAATCTCAGGTTCATCGTCGATGATGTCAAAAAAAAACTGCCACGATCTTATCTAAAACCGTGGCAGTAAAAGTACAAATCAATTACCAGGCAAAGTGGGCAAACGCCTTATTGGCCTCTGCCATACGATGAATATTTTCTCGTGTAGTCATCGCCGTACCTTCTTTTTTGTACGCATCCATGAACTCCGATGCCAGCCGCAAGGCCATGGGCTTGCCCTTTTTGCCGCGAGCCGCCGCAAGAATCCAGCGGAACGCCAGTGCCTGCTGTCGCTTGGGCCTAACCTGCATAGGAACCTGATATGTCGAACCACCAACCCGCTTGCTGCGAACTTCCAGCAGTGGTTTCACATTGCCAATCGCCGTCTCGAAGACCTCCAGCGGAGGAGCATCGTCGATTTTTTTACCAATCTGGTCCATCGCTTCATAGAATACCTTGTGGGCAATACTCTTTTTGCCGTCCAACATCAGGCAATTCACAAACTTGGAGACCAATTTGCTGTCAAACTTGGCATCGGGTTTTAATTGTTGGGCTGACGCTGTAAATTTCTTTGCCATCTGTTTATCCTAAGGGTCTTCTCTATTCTCTCGTTATGATTTTTTAGTGCCGTATTTACTGCGGCTTTGTTTACGATTTGCCGTACCGGCTGTATCAAGCGTACCGCGAATAACATGGTAGCGAACACCGGGGAGGTCGCGAACACGACCGCCGCGAACCGTCACGGTGCTGTGTTCCTGGAGATTATGGTCAATGCCCGGTATATAAGCAGTGATCTCCTTACCGTTCGTCAATCGAACACGGGCAATTTTACGCAATGCGGAGTTCGGCTTCTTCGGCGTCTGAGTCCGAACAATCAGACACACGCCCCGCTTCTGCGGACAACCGGTAATATCCGATATGCGCTTTTTCCCTTTTTTACTTCTACCTTGTCGCACTAACTGGTTAATAGTCGGCATAACTTCTCCAAATAACTTCTATTACAAGATTACATCTCTCTATTTAAAGCCCCAGGGCCGCTTTCACGGCCTGATCCGCAGCCGCCTCCGCTTCCTTGACTTCTCGCAGCTCTTCAAGCTGCTTAGGAATCGGCGCCTCAGCCAAATGTTTCACTTTCATATCCAGATACGGCTTAAATGCTGTACCAGCCGGAATCAAGTGTCCAAGGATGATATTTTCCTTGAGACCGCGTAAGGGATCTTTTATACCGGACAGGGAGGCCTCTGTCAAGACTTTTGTTGTTTCCTGAAAACTTGCCGCCGACAGGAAGCTGTCAGACTGCAAAGATGCCTTGGTAATGCCCAAAAGCAGGGTATTCGCTGTAGCCGGACGCGGTTTTTTGCCCTTGGCGTCGGCTCCGCCCAACATTGACGCCTTTTCGTTGGCCGCCTCAATCTCTTCCTTCGTCGCCAATTGGTCCACCTGAAGGTCTGTATCGCCTGCATCACTGATCTTTAAGCTCTGAGCCAGTTTCGCATTAGTCCGGCGGAATCCCAGTTTATCAACCACTTCGCCCGGCAGGAAAGAACCGTCGCCGACATTCTCGATCTCAACCTTATTCATCATTTGAGAGAGAATCACTTCAATATGCTTATCATTAATGGTTACGCTTTGAGCGCGATAGACATTTTGGACCTCACGAAGCAAGTATCGCTGCAAGGCCTCTTCGCCCTTAATACGAAGAATATCATGCGGCACCAGCGGGCCGTCCGTCAATGCGTCCCCGGCCTCGACATGATCGCCGGTATGATAGTTCAAATGACGATCCCGTGGAACATGGTGATCCTTTTCCATGCCCGTCTCTTCATTTCGGACAATAATTGTCATTTTCCCGCGTCGTTTATCACTTTTCAGCTCCACGATACCGGAAATTTCAGCCATTGCCGCCGGTTCTTTCGGCTTGCGGGCCTCAAAGATTTCCGTTACACGCGGCAGACCACCGGTAATATCCTGCGTTCCGCCGGAACCTCGCGGCAAGCGAGCCAATAGTGTACCTGCACCCACTTCCTGGCCTTCTTCCACTTCGATGCGAGCTTTGGCCGACAGATAGTGAACATCCAGAATCTTACCGTCGGCATCCTCAACCATAACCTGCGGGTGTTTATCCCCCTTATGTTCGATGACAACCGGCTTACCTTTCTGGCCTTTTCGTTCTTCTTCTACTCGCATGGTCTCGCCTTCGACCACATCCATCAGGCGAACAAGACCGGCGACTTCGGCGAGAATCGGGACACGGTGCGGATCCCAGGAATACAAGGTCTGGCCCCGCTTAACCTTGCCGCCATCCTTGACCTGCATTAGACCGCCATAGGGCACCTTAAATCGCGTCAGTTCGCGATCCTTGTCATCGACTAACGCCATTTCACCATTCCGGCGTAATGAGATCATTTGAATCTTGCCATCATAGTCCGCCTCAACAACATTCAGGTCGATGTATTTAACCTTACCATCACGAGGCGCTTTCTGGTCGGTCTCAATCAGTGAAACCGAGGCGATACCACCGGTGTGGAATGTCCGCATCGTCAACTGTGTACCCGGTTCGCCAATCGACTGGGCGCCAATGATACCGACGGCCATTCCTTCTTCAACCATCCGACTGGTACTCAAATCCCAACCATAGCATTTTGCGCAAATACCCGTGTCGCTTTCACAGGTCAGCGGGCTGCGAACGCGAATAGCATCCAGACCCATTTGTTCGATTTTATCCGCCGCTTCCGTCGTAATAACCTCATTTTCACGGACGATCATTTCATCGGTCATCAGGTTGCGAACATTGTCGCGAGCCGTACGGCCAACAATTAACTGCTTCAGCGGAATATCAATCGCCTCGCCTTTATAAACCGTCGTCTTGGTAATCCCCTGCAAGGTTCCGCAGTCGATATGACTGACCATAACATTTTGGGCCACATCGGCCAGCTTTCGCGTTAGATAACCGGAGTCCGCTGTCTTCAAAGCGGTATCGGCCAATCCCTTACGGGCGCCGTGTGTCGAAGTAAAGTATTCCAACACATTGAGACCCTCACGGAAATTCGACAAAATCGGCGTTTCCATAACCTCGCCACTGGGCTTAGCCATCAACGCACGCATTCCGGCAAGCTGCTGAATCTGGTCGATACTGCCACGGGCACCCGAATGACGCATCACCCAGATCGGGTTCAAATACGGCTTGCCGTCGCGGGTATCATTCTTCATCGTATCCATCATCGCGTTGGTTACTTCCACACGAGCGTGTGTCCAGGCGTCAATAATCTGGTTGTAGCGTTCGCCCTCGGTCAGAATGCCGTTGTGGTAATTCTTCATGATCTTATCGACACGCTTTTGAGTCTTATCAATGATCCCGAGCTTTTCATCCGGGATTCGCATATCCGTCAGACCAAAACTGATGCCTGCGAGGGCCGCTCGCTTAAAGCCAAGTTCTTTAATATTATCCAGCAGATCAATCGTTTCACTGCTGCCGCACAGCTCAAAGCAATCATGAATCACCGTGCCGAGCTGCTTTTTACCCATTGTTATGTTGTAAAACGGCATTTTCTCCGACAGAATGTCGTTAAACAAACACCGCCCCGGAGTCGTTTCGACCACATGACCTTTTTCATCCCCATCAGTGTTTCGAGAGACCTTTCCTTCCGGCAAACGCACCTTAACTTTTGCCTGGATATCGACTTTGCCCATATCCATCGCGGTGATGGCCTCAATAGGATCTCGGAAGAGCATCCCTTCGCCCTTCTTGTCCTCTAACATATGCGTAATATAAAAGTTACCAAGCACAATGTCCTGCGAAGGACTCAACATCGGAGCGCCACTGGACGGTGCAAAAATGTTATTCGTCGCCAAAATCAGCGTATGGGCCTCAACCTGGGCCTCAATACTCAGCGGCAGGTGAACCGCCATCTGGTCACCATCAAAGTCAGCGTTAAAACCGCCGCACACCAGGGGGTGCAGTAAAATGGCATTGCCTTCAATCAGCACCGGCTCGAATGCCTGAATACCCATTCGATGAAGCGTCGGCGCACGGTTGAGCATCACAGGATGCTGATGAATCACCTCTTCCAGAATATCCCAGACATGCTCTTCTCGCCTCTCGAGCATCCGCTTAGCACTTTTGATCGTATCAGCTAAGCCGCGGTCCTTGAGTTTGCGAATGATAAACGGCTGGAACAGTTCCAGAGCGATTTTCTTGGGCAGACCGCACTGATTCAGTTTCAAACTGGGACCCACCACGATAACGGACCGAGCCGAATAGTCCACTCGTTTTCCAAGCAGATTTTCACGGAAGCGACCCTGTTTACCCTTAATCATATCCGTCAGCGATTTAAGCGGACGGTTGTTGCTGCCCAGTACCGGACGGCGACAGCGGCTGTTGTCCAGCAATGAATCGACCGCCTGCTGCAACATCCGTTTTTCGTTGCGGATAATGACTTCCGGCGCATTCAGATCAATCAGTTTTTTAAGACGGTTATTCCGGTTGATGATCCGGCGATACAAATCGTTCAGATCACTGGTCGCGAAGTTGCCGCTTTCAAGCATGACCAACGGTCGCAAATCCGGAGGAATCACCGGAGCGACATCCATAATCATCCATTCCGGTTTGTTTTCACTGGATCGGATCGCATTGACAATTTTAAGCCGCTTGGTCAGATCTTTGATCTTCTGCTTGCTTTTGGTCTCGTTAATTCCCTGCCGCAGCTCAACAGCAAGTTCGTCCAGGTCCAGTTTATCCAATAACTCTTTAATCGCTTCAGCACCCATGGACGCCTTGAAGCAGTTGCCGTATTTATTCTGGGCATTGCGGTACTCGTCTTCGGTCAAAAGCTGCCGGGGCTTTAGAGGACTCTGGCCGGCGTCGGTAACCACATAATCCTGAAAATAAACAATCTTTTCAATATCCGAGGTTTTCATCCCCAGCAGCGTGCTGAGACGACTGGGCAACGCCTTAAAAAACCAAATATGCACCACGGGCGCAGCTAAGTTGATATGCCCCATTCGCTTGCGGCGAACCCGGCTGTGTGTTACCTTAACGCCGCAACGATCACAGACGATGCCTTTAAACTTGGTCCCTTTATACTTGCCGCAGGAACATTCCCAGTCCCGTTCGGGGCCAAAAATGCGTTCACAGAACAGTCCGTCTTTTTCCGGCCGATAGGTTCGATAGTTAATCGTTTCCGGCTTGCGTACCTCGCCAAAAGACCAACTCCGAATATCATTTGGACTCGCCAGTGTAATTCTCACTGAACCGTAATCATTTATGCGATCGTAAATTGATTCTACCATTTTCAAACCAACTCCGACTATATGTCGATTTTTATCCCGTCAATCGCGGGCGTTTATAACACGCGTCAATTCTGATTTTATCTTAGATTGGGGCCGAACCACCAACACGCTTCTTTTCAAGCTGAATATTCAGACCCAGGCCGCGAATTTCATTACAAAGCACATCAAAAGAAATCGGCGTACCCGCTTCCAGCGTATTGGTTCCCTTGACCATCGATTCATAAATCTTCGTGCGACCCTCGATGTCATCACTTTTGACCGTCAACAGTTCCTGCAAGGTGTAAGCGGCGCCATAGGCCTCCAGCGCCCACACTTCCATCTCACCAAATCGCTGGCCGCCGGTTCGTGCCTTTCCGCCCAGCGGCTGCTGCGTAATCAAGCTGTACGGGCCGGTTGAACGAGCATGAATTTTCTCATCCACCAGGTGATGCAGTTTCAGCATATAAATATAGCCAATCGTCACGCTCTGATCGAAGGGTTCACCCGTGCGGCCGTCGTAGATGCGTGTCTTCAACTCCGGCGGAATTTCCGCGAACAATTCATCTACAGGCGGCACCTGCTTTTTAGCTTCGATTTCCTGTATCCGATCACGAACAAAGGCGTTCGCCTCTTCGGTTACATTAAAGATGTCTTCTTCGGTCGCTCCGGCAAAAACCGGCGTCATTGCGTCGAAACCGAGTACCTTGCCCGCCCAGCCAAGATGCGTCTCAAGAATCTGCCCCACATTCATACGGGACGGTACACCCAGCGGATTCAGGCAGATGTCAACCGGCGTACCATCTTCCAAAAACGGCATATCTTCCACCGGCATAATCTTAGCAATCACACCCTTGTTACCATGGCGTCCGGCCATCTTGTCGCCAACCGAAAGGGTTCGCTTGGTCGCAACATAAATTTTAACCATCTCAAGGACGCCGCTGGGCAATTCGTCGCCATGCTTCATCGAATCCAACTGCCGCTTTTTCTCGTCCTGAAGATCAACGATTTTGGGCCAGTACTGGTCAACAATCTTCTGAGCGTCGCCGCGGACTTTAGCGGGCTTGACCCAGGCAATATCAAATTCTTCTATCTGTTCATAAAGAACATCGTTGTCGTCGCTGACACCCGCTTTCTGGCGTGTCGCCGGGTCCACAACCTCAATTTTCAAAGACTCGTGGATATCCGTCATCATCTGCCTGAACAGTTCACATTCCTTGGCGATGACATCCGCTTCGACCTGCCGCATCTTATCCTTGATCGCCTTTCGCTCTTCATCGGTTTCGGCGGCTTTTCGCTTGAAATGACGGGTCTTGATAACAACACCCTCATAGCCGCTGGGTACTTCCAGCGAGTCGTTTTTCACATCTTCACCGGCCCGTCCAAAGATCGCGTGCAGCAGTTTTTCTTCCGGGGTCAGTTCGGTCTTGCTCTTGGGCGAAACCTTGCCCACGAGAATATCACCCGGGCCGACCCGCGTCCCTTCACGAACAATCCCCCGTTCGTCAAGATCACTCAGGGCCTTTTCACTGACATTCGGGATGTCGCAGGTAAACTCCTCACGGCCCAATTTGGTTTCACGGACCTCGACGCTGAATTCGTCAATATGAATACTGGTGAAAGCATCCTCTTTGACCAGCTTTTCGCTGATCAAAATGGCATCCTCAAAGTTGTAACCGTCGAAGGGGACAAACGCAACCAGTACATTTCGTCCCAGCGCCAAACGCCCCTGGCTGGTGCCGCCGCCGTCAGCGATGACCTGGCCTTTCTTAACTTTCTGCCCCGGTTCGATAATGGGTTTCTGGTTCAGACAAGTTCGTTCATTGAGGCCAATAAATTTCTCCAGCAGATACTCATCGATCTGGTCAATCACAATATGCGTCGCGTCCACCGCCGTGATGGTTCCCGACTGGCGGGCCTTAACAACCATACTGGAGTTAGCGGCCACTTCCACTTCCATGCCCGTACCCACCAGCGGTGCCTCGGTCTGCAATAGCGGCACCGATTGGCGCTGCATATTCGACCCCATCAACGCACGGTTGGCATCGTCATGCTCAAGGAATGGAATAAGAGCCGCCGAAATACCCACCGTCTGCCGCGGCGAAACATCCACAAAGTCAACTTCGCTGCTGTCGCACTGGGTCAGATCGCCCTCTTTTCGTGCCAACACCAAACCATCCCGCAGTTTATTCTTTTCAACATCCACCATGCTCGGCGGAGCAAAAACCGCATTGATCTCTTCATCCGCCCGCAGATGAACAATTTCACCCGTCAGCTTTTTGTTTTTCACTTTTCGGTACGGTGTAATCAAAAAACCGTACTCGTCAACCTTGGAAAACAGCCCAAGCGAGACAATCAGCCCGATATTGGTCCCTTCCGGCGTTTCAATCGGACACACGCGGCCGTAATGGCTCAAATGCACATCCCGCACCTCAAAACCAGCCCGTTTACGGTTCAAACCGCCCGGCCCCAAGGCACTCAATCGCCGTTCATGCGTCAATTGGCTCAGGGCATTGGTCTGATCGACCACCTGGCTCAGTTCGCCCCGACCAAAGAAGAAGTCGATACTCGAAGAAACACTCTTGCTGTTGACCAGGTCGGCCACGCGCGTAATGTCCTCCGGGCTTTTCATACTCATCCGCTCCTGAACGGTGCGGCGGAGTTTCAGCAGACCCTTACGGATTTCACCAGCCGCCAACTCGTCAACCGTCCGCAGACGGCGGTTGCCCAGATGGTCAATATCATCAACCTCGCCCTCATTGTTCCGCAACCCCAGAACATACTTCATCGTTCGCAGAAAGTCTTCAGCACACAGCGCCATCCGATCCAGCGGAACATCGGTTCCGAATTTGCGGTTCAGGCGGAATCGTCCGACCTTGCCCAGGCGATATCGGTTGGTATCATAAAACTTTTCTTCAAAGAGAGTCTTCGCTTTATCCGCCTGAGCCGGATTGCCCGGACGCAGCCGCGAATAAATCCTCATCAAAGCATCTTCGTGGCTTTCGGCCTTATCCTCAGCCAGCGTCGTCAAAATCAGCGTATCACCAGCATTAACGACCACCTCCACGGAATCAATACTTCCGGACTTCGCTTGTTTTACACTGGCTTCTTTTGACTTTGCCTCGTAAAATCCAAGGGCTTCAGCGATACTATTTTTCAAGCTATCGTTAAGTAATCCGGATTTTGTAAATGAACTGTCTTTATAGTGATTGCCAAGCCGTTTTTGCAGAGCCTGCTCGACTGCTTTTCCAACATATCCATCAGACACATCCTTAGTCGCCAAATCCCTATAGGCATATATGCCTCCATTCGCTATTGCTACATCCTGCTTTTTCGTCGGAATGTTATCTGGTGCAAACCACTCTCCATCCTTATCTTTGAATCTATGCAGACACTCCGTAAACTTTTCCTGCATTTCCGCAGTAGCTTCGGCATCCCACCTTTTCCGGACATCCTTTGCTGTCACTGCTTTCTTTTTGTTGAGTTGCTTGTTAAACCGAGGGATATCCGGCAAATTCCTAATGTTCTTTTTCCCAGAAGGAAACTCAAGCATAAGGCGTTCTTCGAGAAGCTCAATATTTTCATCCGAAAGCGAGGGACAATCCACATAACTAAACTCAAGATTCCTTTTCATCCAATCTTTTACTTGAGTTTCGATGTCTCCCTTGGGCATATCTGTTGAACTTGTCGCAATCGTTGCACCCTGAATCGAAGCAACGGCATCGCCCAATTGACTACCCGCTTCAACTAAGATTTCACCGGTTTCCCCGTCCACAATCGGCCCCACCGACCACATCGCCGGGTCGAGTTTCTTGGCCTTGACTTTCTTTGTTTTATAGAACAGTCGAATCAGGTCTTCGGTCTTGCCGTATTTTTCATCCATCGCCCGCAGGAAAGTCGTCGCGGGAATCTTGCTGGACTGGTCTATCCGAATGACCATCACATCTTTTTTGGTTACAGCGATTTCGATCCAGCTTCCCCGTTCGGGAATAATGCGTGCGCCGTGAAGTACACGGTCTCCGTCCTTGCTGTCGATGCCAAAATCCACACCCGGACTGCGGTGAAGCTGATTGACGATGACCCGCTCGGCCCCGTTGATAATAAACTCACCACCGCCGATCATTATGGGCATCTCGCCCAGATAGATCGCCTGCTCGGCAATATCATCGGCGTCCTTCCGTTTAAGCCGACAGTGAACCTTCAGCGGACGACCATAGGTCAGCCGAAGTTCCCGGCACTGATCGAGCGTGTATCGCGGTTTTTCCAGCTCATAGCCGAGATATTCCAGCTCCATCGTCTTGTCATAGCTGACGATGGGGAAAATCTCCCTGAACAGCGCTTCAAACCCTGCGTCTTTTCGCTCATTGAGTGCAGCGTCCAGTTGGATAAACCGACCATAGCTGTCTAACTGCACCTCGGTCAGGTCCGGAACCCCTGTCGCGTCATCGATCTTACCGAAATTTCGGATGGCTCGTAACTTCATTCGACCTGTCTCCATTACGACTCGTTTTTTGTTTCAATCCCGCATGACACGCTCGATGAAAACTCAAGGGATGAAACCGAGAAAAACACCTCGGCCATCCTGTTATATTGCATCGTCAAACAGCGTTATGCAGGTTCTTTAGTCTAACTTTTGAGTGCAACCCGGTTAAAACTACTCAACGGCTGCAACAGCGCCAGCCGCTTCAAGTGCGGCCCTGGCTTCTTCGGCCTCTTCCTTCGAGACACCTTCTTTAACCGCCTTGGGTGCCGCATCAACCACGGCCTTGGCTTCTTTTAGCCCCAAACCGGTCAACGCACGAACTTCCTTAATCACCTGGATCTTCTTGTCGCCGATTTCCTTCAGAATGACATCGAAACTGGTCTTTTCTTCTTCAACCGCTTCGCCGCCTGCGGCGGGGCCGGCCATCATCACAGCACCACCGGCTGCCGGCTCGATACCATGCTCGTCCTTGAGATAATCCGCCAATTCCTTGGCCTGCATGAGTGTCAGGGCTACAATCTTATCGCCCAGTTCTTTAGTTTCCGCACTGAATTCTCTTGTTTCGTCAGACATTTCATTAACTCCTATTGTTCTAAAGTGTTTCGCGGTAGCCGGACTACGCCGTCCGTTTAACCCCATCGGGACAGCCGCGATAACAAAATCTAATTCTCTAAAATAAAACAGTTTCGACCAAAGCCGATTCCTTAACTACAAACCACGAACTTCTTTACGCCGCTTCTTCAAGTTTCTCAATCAAACTCTCAACACAACCAGCAATGACACCGCCGGGGCCGAGCAAGGCGCCGGCCACATTGGCTCCGGGCGTCAGGGCAAGCTGGACCACCTGGCCCTGCAATTCCACACGGGTCGGCATCTTGGAAAGTTCTTTGACGCCGTCGCCGGCCATCAGCATACCATCCACGAAAGCACCCCTGGGCTCGATTGCCTTGATCTTCTTGGCCCAATCGACAACCTCTTTGGCAATATCAACCACACTGTCGCCGCCATAAGCAACCGTACACGGACCGGACCCAAACGCCGCACACGCATCATCCATACCCAAGCTCTTCAGGGCGCGACGCATCATCGAGTTTTTAACAATCGTCAAATGAATGCCCTTTTCCTTCAACTCGCCACGCAGGATGTTGTTATCAACGCCGCTGACTCCGGTCATATCAACAACAACAAAGTCGCTGACAGCGCCGAAGATATTTTCGTATTCGCTTTGAACCAGACTCTTAACAAAATAACTCATCGTCTCACCTTTTATCTAAAAAGCCAACTAATTAGCTTAAGTTTCTCACGCATTCAGGACGCAATAGACACATCCACCAGCACACTGGGACTCATCGTCGCGGTCAGGCAGAGTTTTTTGACATAGGCGCCTTTCAGCGTCTGCGGCCTCATTTTTTTAATATGCTCAATAAATGCCTGCGTATTCTCCATAAGTTTGTCCGCGTCAAAACTGACTTTGCCGACGACGGCGTGAATATTCCCACCGGAATCGTTTCGGAATTCAACTTTACCGGCTGCAAACTCCTTGACGGCCTCAACAACTTTCGGTGTAACGGTTCCGTTTTTCGGCGAGGGCATCTTGCCCTGAGGCCCCAGAACACGACCCAGTTTCCCGGCCTTGCCCATCACTTTCGGAGCGGCAATCGCCACATCAAAATCCATCCAGCCCTTCGAGACTTTTTCGATCAGCTCATCACAACCGGCCTCAATGGCCCCCGCCGCCTTAGCCGCATCGGCCTCTGAATCCTCGCAAAAAGCGATCACTCTACGCGCCTTGCCGATGCCGTTGGGAAGCGAGATCGCCCCACGAATCATCTGGTCGGCCTGCTTGGGATCGATCCCCAGATGCATCACACACTCAACCGTCTGATCAAACTTCGTCGAACCAAATGTCTTGACCTTTTTCACCGCGTCCGCTAAGGACAGGATATCGCTGGCTCCCTTTTGCTCATCCGCACTGTATCGTTTACTTCTTTTTCTCATAATATTCCTCGCGAAACAAATTAACCGATATTTTCGCTCCCACTGCAACGCCGTGGTCAGCAACAATAACTAAAAACTACGAACTACGAACTTTTTTAACCCTCAACCTCAATTCCCATACTGCGAGCCGTTCCCTCAATAATAAGGTCTGCCCGTTCAAGGTCATAAGCGTTCAGGTCAGCAAACTTTATTTCCACGATCTTACGGATCTGGGCCTTGGTAACCTTGCCGACCTTTTCCTTGTTCGGCTCGCCACTGCCCTTGGCCAACCCGGCCTCGCTCTTAAGTAAAACCGCCGCCGGAGGGCTTTTGACGATAAAATCAAAGCTGCGATCCGCATAGACGCTGATCTCAACCGGAACGGTCATCCCATTCATATCTTTGGTGCGTTCATTGAACTGCTGAACGAATTGACCGATATTGACACCGTGCTGACCCAGCGCCGGGCCGATCGGAGGAGCCGGAGTCGCCTGCCCGCCGGGGGCCTGTAATTTAATTTTACTCGTAATTTCTTTTGCCATTGTAAATCCCGCTATTTATAAAATGCTCATAACCTCATATACTTGCACACCTGTATACTTATATACTTGCATACCTGTATTTACACTTTCTCAATCTGCCAATACTCAATATCCAATGGGGTGCTGCGGCCAAAGATCGATACAATTACCTGCACCATGCCGCGTTCGCCGTCGATGTCATCGACCACACCCTCAAAGTTCTCAAACGCCCCTTCGCGAATCTTCACGACATCACCCTTCTCAAATTCCATTTTGATATTCGGGGTATCTTCGGGTTTTTCAATTTCTTTCAGCATCCTGGCCACATCGGTATCCCGCATCGGTGTCGGAACCCCCTCAGTGCCGATAAAGTCGCCGGCACTAATCGTGTCCTTAATGATATACCACACGGCGTCCGGAACCCGTCCGTCTTCTTTGGGTTCAACTTCCATGAAAACATAGCCCGGGTACAGCTTGCGCTTGAACACGCGTTGTTTACCGGCACGAACCCGTTTAAGCTGTTCGATCGGGACTGCAATTCGCCCAACGCCTTCGACAGCTTCAACCTGTATTTTACGATCCAGGGCTTCCCTGACCCGCTCTTCTTTATTGGAGGCAACCCGTAAAACGAACCATTGCATAAATACTATCCCTTCCGCACAACCGCATGCGGTCAAATGTTAATACAAATTAACAATTTCGCTAAAGAATAATCGAAAGCCAAGATCAACTAAACCCAGCCCGGTCGCCATAATCACGACCACCGAAATAACGATCAGCGTTGAGTTAATAATCTCCTTCCGGCTGGACCAGCTAACCTTCTTGATCTCGCCTTCAGCGGCAATCAGAAAATCCGCGATTACCGGCTTATTGCTCAACCAGTAAATCACAGCAGCAAATACCGCACAAACCGCCGCCGGAACCAGGGTATGCAGCCAAACATTGTCCTGAATCTGCAGCTTCAGATGTAGCTTCCAACAACCAACAGCGACGACCAGAAACAAGGTCATCGCAGTCCATAACCGGGAGTTCTTACCCTGACTTCGCTTGTATATTTTCAAATTCATCGCGTGCTGCCTCGTTCGTTTCGATTGTTTTTTTTGACGGCTCTTTAGGCCTCCATCTTTAGAACAGGTCAGGAGGGAGTCGAACCCGCAACCTTCGGTTTTGGAGACCGATGCTCTGCCAATTGAGCTACTGACCTCTAACGGACTATTTGCGGCGGATCTTGTGAACCGTATGCTTGCGCTCCCGTTTGCAGAATTTCTTCAACTCAAACTTGGGAGTCCCGCCCTGCACATTCACCTCCGTACGGTAGTTACGGTCCCCGCACTCTTTACACTCCAGCCAGATATATTCTCTTTTTTTTGATTTTGCCATTACAGCATGACCTCTCTGATAAAACACAGCGACCTTTCTGCAGCTCAAACCCATACAGAAAGGACTCAAAAAGACGCCGTGTGTTTAACACGGCGTCTTATGGCTCAATTTTAATGGTTACTCAATAACCTTTGTAATAACACCAGCGCCCACCGTACGACCGCCTTCACGAATCGCAAAACGAAGGCCTTCTTCCATTGCGATACTGGATATGATTTCACCGGTCATTTCAATATTGTCGCCCGGCATACACATCTCAACGGCCTTGCCTTCGCGGCTCTTGATCTCAGTGATCGCACCGGTTACATCCGTTGTGCGGAAAAAGAACTGAGGACGATAGCCCGGGAAGAACGGAGTATGTCGCCCGCCTTCCTCTTTCGTCAGCACATAAACCTCAGAAGCAAACTTCGTATGAGGCGTAATGGTGCCGGGTTTAGCCATAACCTGACCGCGTTCGAGATCTTTCTTTTCAACACCTCGGACCAGCAGGCCCACATTATCGCCGGCCTGACCGTCTTCCAGGGTCTTGTTGAACATCTCAACGCCCGTTACGGTCGTCTTGCGAATTTCATCTGCCAGACCAACAATCTCAATTTCGTCGCCGACATGAATAACGCCGCGTTCGATACGGCCGGTACCCACGGTACCGCGACCCTTGATGCTAAAGACATCTTCAACCGGCATCAGGAAGTTCTGGTCAACCGCTCGTTCCGGTATCGGAATGTATTCATCAACAGCCGCCATCAGCTCATCGATGGACTTACAGGCCTCGTCGTCGCCGCCTTCACACTCCATCGCCGCCAGAGCGGAACCTCTGATAATCGGGATGTCGTCGCCGGGAAAATCGTACTTATCCAGCAATTCCCGCATTTCCATCTCAACTAGTTCAATCAGTTCAGGATCGTCCACCTGGTCCACTTTGTTCAGGTAAACAACGATCTTCGGCACATTTACCTGACGCGCCAGCAGGATATGCTCACGAGTCTGGGGCATCGGGCCGTCACTGGCGGCCACAACCAGAATCGCGCCATCCATCTGGGCGGCACCGGTAATCATGTTCTTGACATAGTCCGCGTGACCGGGGCAGTCCACATGTGCGTAGTGACGATTTTCCGTCTCATACTCCACATGGGCAGTGTTAATGGTAATGCCACGTTCTTTTTCTTCCGGGGCATTATCAATTTCGTCAAACGCTTTCGCGGCCATACCGGACTTCTTTGCCATACGCATTGTAATGGCAGCCGTCAGCGTCGTTTTGCCATGGTCAATATGACCGATGGTCCCAATGTTTACATGCGGTTTCGTTCGTTCGAATACTGCTTTAGCCATTTGTCAATAACCTCCAGATATTCTCGTTAGTTTACGAAAGTTAATTTTCTCTTTTATTTTCGATTACGCTTTTTACACTCTATTTTAATAATCCGGCCAACACGGACACATCGTTTTTCAATGATTAACCGCCTTAAATCGCCCCTTGTCGGCCCTGCTTATACACTATTAGCTGCTGATGAGATTTGAACTCATGACCTCGTCCTTACCAAGGACGCGCTCTACCGACTGAGCTACAGCAGCAAACTCGCTCAAAAAATACGGTATCAGCCCTGATAACCCAAACCCAGCCAAATAGCATAGCACCCAATCAGCATAAATAAGGGTAGAGATTCCCTGTCTTACCGCAATGGCAAAAGAGAGAGTATATAAATCCAAGCAGGGAAGTGCAAAGAGAAAAAGCAAGATTTTTCAGAAAAAATAAAAAAACTCTCTGCCTGTGGAATTGACTACTCGCCCCCACCTCCCTCAGAAACGCTCAATTCCTGAGCAGCGTGAACATTCAACTGCTTGTCCAGGTTTCCCACAAAAGCAGACCAATTGGGTCGATCATCTTTCGGAATAGACGATATCTCCCCAAAAAAGCCCCTCTTGGAAGCATCTTCGATGTCTTTTTCTGAAAAATAGCCGTTTATTGCGACTGCCAAAGGCGAATCCTGCCCTATATCGGACACCTTAAGTTTGCTTTTGGTGTACTCGGCCGCTTTTTCAGCCGCTCCGCCATATAGGTGGATGATAAATGCTTCAAAGTCCGCCCGATCCGAATAGAGATTTTCAGATAGCGAGTAGCTGATGCCGGACAGGTACGCCATCGCCTGTTCCCATGCTTTGCGTTGTGCCAGCCAGAAAATTGTCTGTTCACGAACCCGACTCAGCAGTTCCTGATCTTTTTCGCCAGCGGCCTTTTGTTCAGCAATATCAAGGATTTCACGAATATATTCACCTTTTGCTGCACCAATGTCTTCCAGTTCGGGCAGCCAATCCAGTAAAAAACCTACTTCCTGTCGCTGACAAATACTTTTAATCGACAGCCAAACACGATCACTGTGTCCATTGCCGTTAAGCAGCACCAAAAGCCATTCCAGATCTATCGTGTCGCCGGTTTGGCCCGCGAGATCGATAACAACCTGCTGGACCGCCGGACTTGGATCCTGCAGAAGATTATTTTGCTTAAACAGCTCAAACGCCCGAACCTTATCCACATAAGAAAGTCCCTGAACCGCCGCTAAACGCAAGGCAGGATCATTTCCAACGACCATCGCATCCACAAACAGCGGCCCAAATAAGCTGCATGCAGAATCTTTCGCCCCGCCCTGCCCGCACAAATGAGCCAAAATCGCCAATAATTCCGCGCGAAGCCCATCATCTTGAGAGACGGATTTCCGATATCTGTCATTGAGAAGTCCAAGGTATGACTGCATTGAACCATCGCTTAAATTGTTTAATTCCAATATCTTACGGATTATTTCTGCGCCTTTTATGCAATCCTCTGCCGATTGAGACCGAAGATAGCCCGCGGCCATGTCAAGCGTCTTGAGCTTTATATCCTCAGGCAATTTAATCTCAGAGCCAGGCGAAAAGGCAAAGAAGCACGCCTCACCCAAGGCCTCCAGCATCGCGAGTTTAACCTCAGCATCCTCTTCCAACTGCAACCGTTCCAGCAGCACTGCGGCGGGATTCAGCGCACTCATATTCATCAACACTTTGGCGGCCTGAAGACGAACATCTCGTGAACTGTCCGAAAGCAAAGAAAACAATTTCCCGCGAAGCCCCTCTCCGATAACAGGATACTTTGAGGCCCTGTCTAAGGCCCAAATCCGAACCGGGTCAAGATCAGACTCCATCTTGTCCAAAATCACCCGCCCTCGGCTCGGCTCGTCTAACGATTCATACTGCTTATCCAAAGCGGAAAGATAAAGTTTTTGCCACCGGTCGCGTTCGGCCTGCACTTGGCGCAACTTCATTTCCTGACGGAGCAGTCGTTCTCTTCGAATGTCCTCGGGGCTTTTGAGCCCAAGCTCATCCAAAATCCCCGACCAGACCGTCCGGCTGGTACCCACCGGAATCCCAAACGCCTCCTGCAAGGCTGTTTCGGCGGCCTTGGCGACCTCCGCGTCCGGGTCATCCAGCAATTTAATCAAACCTCGCAAGGCCGCTGGCTCCGTCCGCAGTTGTAAAGCATAAACCGCATTCATACGGGCCTGACGACTGATATCCTTGTTTTGGATAATTTGATCGAGAGGGGACGAAACGACGGGATAATCAAACACCAACATCGCCTCGGCCGCCAATTCGGCCTGTTCGATCGATTCGCCCTGCAGAATCCCCAGCAGAGGTTCCCGGAAGACCTCAAGAGAATCAATTGTTTGGCTCAAACCGCGACTTTTGATCAGTGCCTTGCAGACCGCCTGACGGGCTTGCGAATTGGCCTCTGACTGCAGGGCCAAAAGCAATGCGTCTCGACCCTGCTTATCATTTTGCAACAACAAGCCCACCGCCGCATCCACACGAATCTCTTCGCTGCTGCCCTGCTGCAGCGCATCACGATAGATGCGAAACTCACGGGCAGACGCTTCGGACTCAACACCCTCCCCCATTGCCGGTGCTGGCCGTTTATTTTCCTGACTGCACGCAACTCCGGTTAGAACAAGGAAATAAGAAAAGAAAACACAAACTCGAAAAACACCCGATCTCACAGTTACTCCGTAACATTTTCATCTATAATATGCCGAAATATGCCGAATCCTACCACTATTTCGTCAAAACAGGGTTTATAGTATCAATAAACTTGACAAGGTTCAAAATAAGATATGAAAAAAAACAAAAAAACACGAGATTTAATAACGACACAACTCAATAATACCAACATAGTGTGAGAAAAGTTCAAAAATAACCGCCCTCCGGCGACCAAAAAACACGGAAACCCGTAATTACCACATGTTTTTTCTTGGCATAGCAAGCAGATAGATACTATAATGTGTTTTCGGGTTCCTTCTGCCGCCTGTGGCTTAACCCTTAGAAGTTCACCAACTTCTATTCCTCCTTCCGGCCACGGGCGGTTTTTTTGCACAATTTTGCCACTCAAACGGACAGATTTTCTTGAAAAATTTTATTCCATCCCTATAATGCGGCACTCGCGCAGGATAATTTGCCAACAGAGTACAGGCCGAGTGGCGGAATGGCAGACGCTGGGGATTTAAAATCCCCTGCCCGTAACGGGCGTGTGGGTTCGACTCCCACCTCGGCTACCACTTAAGTATACAGCTCCCATAAAAAAAAGGCCCTGCCGAAGCAGGACCTTTTCGATTCTAAGCGTGTTGTATGCTTAGGCAGGGACCACATTGTTTGCACACGGGCCTTTTTTGCCTTCGCCAACTTCGTAAGTTACCTTCTGGTTTTCATCCAGAGTGGCATAGCCCTCTGTCTTAATCTCTGAATGGTGAACGAACAGATCGTCGCCGCCATCGTCAGGAGTGATGAAACCAAAACCCTTGCTTGCATTGAACCACTTTACTGTACCTGTACCCATACTAACTACTCCTTGGTCTTTTTAGACCGTTAAACTGTATCTCTCGATTTAAGTTATTTTGGAAGGATATCTTTGAGAGATGAAAAAATACACTTCTTAACTGTTCGGCATTATCGGCCAAAACCACACCAAATGCACGAAAAAAATAAATAAATTTTCAAAATCACAAAAAAAACCAAAAAACCGCCCTTAAAAGCTCGAAATCAACAAAATCACTCACAACTCAGAGCCACTACTGCCTACTGCCTCATTTACCCCGGCTGGATAAAGCTTTCCGGCAGGGGAAACTGGTTGCAGAGGTCTTGGACTTCGCGGGCGACCTTGCTGATGACCGCGTCGTCTTCGAGATTTTCGGCAATGGTATTGATCCAGCCGGCGACTAAATCCATCTGGTCCTCTTTCATCCCGCGCGTGGTAATCGCCGGGGTTCCCAGCCGCAGCCCGCTGGGATTAAACGGACCGGCGGTATCGCCCGGCACCGAGTTATAGTTGCACACCAGATGCGCTTTGTCCATCGCTTTAGCCAGCGGCTTGCCCACCAACCCCTTATTCCGCAGGTCGATTAAGATTAGATGATTATCCGTTCCGCCGGATACCAGGTCAAATCCGTAGCCCATCAGCTTATCCGCTAATCGCTTGGCATTGGCCACGATCTGTGCGGCATAGTCCGCAAACTCCGGCGCCGCCGCCTCGCCCAAGGCAATCGCCAGCGCCGAGATCGTGTGCATATGCGGGCCGCCCTGCATCCCCGGAAAGACCGCTTTGTTGATCGCCGCGGCGTGTTCTTCTTTGCACAGGATCATCCCGCCGCGAGGGCCGCGAAGGGTCTTGTGCGTCGTCGTCGTTACCACATCCGAATACGGAACCGGACTCATGTGCTGCTTGCCCGCCACCAATCCGGCGATGTGCGCCATATCAGAAACATGATACGCCCCGACGCTTTCAGCAATCTCGGCAAACTTGCTGAAGTCGATCTCTCGAGGATACGCACTGGAACCGGATATGAGAATTTGCGGCTTGTGTTCTTTGGCGAGTTTGGCGATGGCGTCGTAATCCATCCGGCCTGTTTCGGCGTTTAGTTCATACTGAACCGAATTGAAAAACTTACCGGTAAAGCTGACCTTCCAGCCGTGGGTCAGGTGTCCGCCGTGCGGCAGAGCCAGCCCCATAATCGTCGAGCCGGGTTCGGCCAGTGCGCAGTAGGTCGCCAGATTCGCCGGCGACCCCGAATGCGGCTGGACATTGGCCGCTTCGGCCCCGAACAATGCTTTAGCACGATCCCGGGCCAGATTCTCAATCGCATCGGTCATCTGCTGGCCTTCATAGTACCGCTTGCCGGGATAGCCCTCGGCGTATTTATTCGTCAGGCAGCTCCCCGTCGCCTGCATCACCGCACGGGATACATAGTTTTCCGAGGGGATCATCCGAATCGAAATGCCTTGTCGAGCTTGTTCGGCCTCAATCAGGTCAAAAACCGCCGCGTCATTCTGCTTAATCGCCGATAACATCCGCATCGTCTCCTAAAATCAAATAAAATTTATGAAGCATGCCTTATAGCACAGACCCTCTGCCATGACAAGCGTTCATGTAATTTTTCCGCGAATTCCGATTTATTGCCAAGCACGGATGCCTCGGCTACCTTACAGTAATTTGAAATCTTCGCCGGAGTCGATGAGTTGTTGTTTTTTGTCGTCATCGAGGCCGATTTCTTTGTTAGTAAGGTAGCAGGCCGGGTCGGGGGCCCAGGGGTCGTTGTAGGTCAGGTCGGCGCGGACACGGAGCGAGCCGCCGCAGGCGGGAAAGAATTGGCACAGACGGCAGCGGCCTTTGACATAGTCCCGTCGATTGCGCAGGCCTTTCAACAGCGGCTCGTCGGAGTTACTCCAGATTTGGCTGAACTTTTGCTCGTGGATGTCGCCGAGGTCGTAATGGCCCCAGAACTGGTTGGCGTGAACCTTGCCGTTGAAGTCGATGCAGCCGATGCCGACGCCGCTGCTGCTGGCGCCGCCGCCGTTCCAGGTGAGCAGTTTCCAGACCTCGGCGGCTTTTTCAGGATTTTCTTTCAGGAGTTTTAGATACAGATAGACCCCATCGACATGGTTATCCACGGTGAGAATATCAGTGTCTTTGCCCACATCTTTGAGTGCCTTGGTTCTGGCGAGAATCGTATCCATTGCCGCCCTGCTTTGGGTGTGGGTCAAATCGTCGGCGAACATCTCCTGCCCGCGGCCGGCGGGAACCAGATGATAAAAACAGGCCCGCTCGATACCCTCACGCTCAAAGAAATCGAACAACCGATCAAGTTCCTGTGTGTTTCGCTGGGTCAGCGTCAATCGCAGTCCCACGCGGACTCCGGCGGCCATACAGTTGCGAATCCCCGCGACGGCGTCATCGAAAGCACCCTCGACACCGCGGAATTGGTCATTGATCTTGCCAATCCCGTCTAAACTGATACCGACATAGGAAACACCCTGTTGCTTTATCCGGCGGGCTTTTTTGGCGGTGATGAGTGTGCCGTTAGTGGATATGACCGCGCGAAGCCCTTGATCGACCGCGTAACTGATCAACTCGAACAAGTCGGAACGGGTCATGGGTTCGCCACCGCTAAAGAGAACCGAGGGGACGCCGAACACGGCGAGGTCATCCAGCACAGCTTTGGCCTCGGGCGTGGTTGGCTCATTGCTTTTGACATTAGCACCGCTGTCGTTGTAGCAGTGGACGCATTTAAGGTTGCAGCGGCTGGTGATATTCCAGACGACAATCGGTTTTCGCTGGGCGGCGGTTTCGGGAACCATCTCGCCGCTTTTTTCGCCGCCGGCAATGCCGTAGCGGAGCCAGTCGCCAGGAGTGATCTGATCGCAATAGAGTTTTGAGATATTAATCATAGTCGCTGTTCTTTTTACTCTTTAATTGTTTTTGTAAGCGTTCATAATTCGATTATTCGACCCCTACAGGGTCGGTCAAGTCTGTCGTCGCAAACCACGGGTTTCGCTTCGCTGGACCCGCGGCTATTATTGTTATGACCCCTTCGGGGTCTGATTAGGAATTACTGTTTTATTATCGTGTCGCTGCCGCTCCACGCTTTTGTGCGGGCGAGACGCCCGCGTTCCCATTCGACGGCGTATAGGTACACATCGGTTCGGGGTTCATATAGTCGCCGGTGGCGGCGAAGGCCCGCGCTCGGCAGCCGCCGCAGACGGTTCGATAGCCGCAGACGCCGCATTTGCCTTTGAGTTGTTGTGTGTCCCGCATTCGGGCCAATTCCGTGCTGTGCGTCCATATTTCCTCAAGCGAGGTCTGGAGGATACTGCCGCAGTTGACGGGAAGATAGCCGCAGGGGAATACGACGCCGCTGTGGCCGATAAACAACACGCCCGACCCGGCCAGGCAGCCCCTGGATACATGCCCGTGGCGGGCCCCGGCAGGATGCAATTGGCCCTGTGTTTTTTGTTCACGGATGACGCGGTC
>QNBU01000001.1 GCA_003644215.1 Planctomycetota bacterium | reverse complement strand
AAATCGGGGTGACAGGACTTGAACCTGCGACCTCATGACCCCCAGTCATGCACTCTAGCCAAACTGAGCTACACCCCGTTCGGTCATGATTATAGCATGTCGTCAGAATAGGGCAACGCTTTTCTTTTATGCCGGGCTGTCATCGAAAATTTCTATTTCTGCGGGGCTCTATTTGAAAACCTTTTCAGCTTTCTCTTGAAATACCATCCACGGGTCCATATAATGACCGTTTGCGAGTTTGGCGCTGTCTCTCCTTTAGATCGAGACGCTTTCACTCCATTTTCTGGAGAGATGATTGAGGTGGCCGTCGGCCTAAAAGCGGCGGCGTCCTGCAAAGACAGAAGTTGACCGCAATCAAGCATGGAGACGGAGATCTCTGTTCGGAACGCATGGATGTGTGTGATGATAAAACAGGAAGCAGGGGTGCAGTGTGGGTATCGAGGGTAATTCGCATCAGCGTTCACAACACAGTAGAGATATTCTTGGTATAGACAGCCCGAAATCTCAATCGCAGCTTGGCGCAGATTCCGAACAGCTCCGATCTCAGCTAAAGGAATCTGAACAAAAAATCGCCGAAATGCTCGTCCAGAAAGAATACCTGGCCAGTACCTGTGAGGGGCAGGGTGATTATATCCGCGAATTGACAGCCAAAATCCAGACCCTCCAAAACCAAGTTACCGAAAAACAGGCCGCCTTGGAATCTCGCCGCCAGAACGAGGAATGCTCCAATCAGTCCGCTGAGCAATTACAACAACTAACCGGTCAGTTGGACGAGACAAAACAGGCGTGGCAAAAAGACCTGGACGAGGCACATACTCTTCAAAACCGCCTTATGTCCCGCCTGACCGACCAGACCGCCGCTTTTGAAAAGGCCTCGGGCCAATTAAAAGAATACTCCGGTCAGATTGAAGGGTTAAAACAGGAAAAAGAGTCGGACAAACAGCGAACAATAACGCTTGAGCAGACGCTTGAACGAGCCGCTAAACAGATTGACAAATACATTGAACGAACCCATCAATCCGAGGCGGCAACCGCTAACCTGCGGCAGGAGTTGGTGGCAACCCAAGATCAATTGACCGAAAAAACCGAGACGAACGAGTCGTTGCAAACGCGGTTGGACGCCTCGGCCGGAACCCGTGAGACGCTCCAAACGGACATTGAGCGGTTACAGACGCAACTGGATACGACGACCGGGACCAATGAGTCCCTGCAAACTGATATCGAGCAATTGAACGAGGAAAAGCAAACGCTTGAATCACTCTTGCAGGAAAATCGGGGACAGGCAAAACAGGATCAACAGGGTTACGAATCAGACCTCGGCATCGAACATCAGAAAGCCAAGGCGCTGCAGGAACAGATTGAGCAAGACCAATCACAGCTCGAAGAAATGACTGTCGAGAAAACCGCCCTTGAGGTTCAGATCAACACGGCTACAAACACCCTGCAAGAGATTCGCAGCGAGCAGAGCCAACTGCAAACCGAATATGACGAACAATCGCAGCAGCTTCAGGCGTCCCGGCTGGAAAATGATACGCTTCGGGGTCGGCTGGAAGAACAGCACCAGCATTTTGCTGCTCTGCAAGCCGATATGGCCGAACGCCAACAGCGGATCGCGAAATTGGAGCAGTCGCTGGACGATAACCAGGACCGACTTACCGAGCAGACCGGCCAAAGCCGTCAAACCGAAGCGGCACTGATTGCCCTGCGAGAAGAAATGGCCTCGCTGCGGACGCGACTGGAGACCTCTGCCGAAACCAACGACGCCCTGCAGGTCGATGTCGAACGACTAAACAAAGTGATCACCGCTAAGGAAGCTGACCTGCAAAGCGAAGCCGATGAACAAAGACGATTGCTGGGGCAACAGCAGTCTCTGCAAGAGCAATTGGACGCCAAGGTTTCGGAACTGGCAGACCTGACCCAGGATGCCGAAGGCCTTCATACGCAATTAGCACAGCAAGAACGACGCTACCAGCAGAACCTGGAAACAGCCAGTCAGCAAAAATCCGACCTGCGGGAGCAACAGCAGGACTTACAGGCCCAACTGCAACAGCATGAACAATCCCTTGAGGAACTGCGCGGTGAAAAACAGACCCTTCAAGCACAGCTTCAGGAAGAACAACAGCAGGTTGCCCTGTCCCAGATAGCCAGTGAACAGTTGGAATCGGACATCAGGGATCAGCAACAGGCCTATGAAGAACAGATTGAAGCCGCTCTGTCTGAGAACGATGCGCTCGGTGGTCGAATACAAGAACACCAACAGCGGACAGATGCACTCGAGCAGGATATTCAGTCGCTTCAGGGAGACCTGACAAGCAAGACCTCCGAGTTGGACACGGCCCGCCAGGATATCGCCAGCGCGATAGAAATCCAACACACTCTAAATGAACAGATTGAACAGAAGACCCAGCAGGTCCGCCAGCTTTCCGAGCAGAAAACAACACTCCAATTCCAGGCCAACAGCACCGCAGATACCTTGCAGCGGGTTCGCAGCAGTCTCCGGCAATTGCGGGCAGAGTACCAGGCACAAACCCAAGTGCTGGAAAATGAGCGAACGGAAAATACCGAGACGATCCGGTCGCTGAACCAGCGGATCAGTGAAGCGGCTAATCTGGAAGAATCCCTCTCAGAACAGAAAGTTGATCTGGAATTTCAGATTGAATCGACCGCCAACACCTTGCAGCAGATTCAGGGTGAACACGCTCAACTACAGGAGGATTACCAGGGACAGACAGAGCAGCTTGAAACTGAACGCGCCGAACGCCGGCAGCAAATCACAGAATTAGAACGGACACTTTCACAAACCCAGGATCAGCTTGCCAATCAAACCGAGCAGACCCGCCAGATCGAAGCAGCACTGGAAACTCTACAGGATGAGACGGCTTCGCTGCAAAGGCAGTTGGATACCTCTGCTGCAGCCAACGAAGGCCTGACGACTAACATCGAGCAGCTAAACGAGGTGATTATTCAGAGGGAAGCTGATCTGCAATCGGCCGCCGCTGAACGGACTGATCTATTGGACTGTCAGCAGGACTTGCAGGAACAACTGGCTCAGCACAAACGATCCCTTGAGGAGTTCTCCGATGAGAAACAGACCCTCGAAGCCCAACTGCTGGAGACCCAAGAACAGGCGCAACGGGACAAACAGGGTTATGAGTCAAACCTCAAAATGGCGTATCAGCAAACTGAGGCGTTGGAAAAACAACTCAAACAAAAGCAATCGCAGCTTGAAGAAATAACAGAACAGAGGGATGAACTGGAGCTTCAAATTGAGCTTGTTACCGATGCTCTGCAACAGGTTCGCGACGAGCAGAGCCAACTGCAAACCGACCATAACGAACAGACAGAGCAGCTTCAGGCGGCCCGGGAAGAAAATGATACACTCCAGACCCGGCTGGAAGAACAACAGCGGCAGCTGAAAACGCTGCAAGCCGACTGCGCCGACGGCCAGCAGCAGATTGTGGAATTGGAGCAAACGCTTGCGGACACGCAGGAGCAGGCCGCCGATCTGACCCGGCAGAGCGAGCTTCTCTCTCAAGACAAACAGGCCCTCCAGCAGCAGCTTGAGCAACGACAGCAGCAAATGGCCCACTCTCAGGCGGCCTGTGAACAATTAGAGTCGGACATCAGGAACCAGAAGCAGGCCTATGAAGAGCAGCTTGAATCGGCTCTGTCGGAAAACGATACGCTTTGCGGCCGGATCGAAGAACAACGACAGCAGACAGAGACGCTCGAATTGGATATTCTGTCGATTCAGGAGCAATTGACGGCCAGAACATCAGAACTGCAAGCCGCCCGCCAGGATGTTGCCGACGGGCTGAAAACGCACCACTCTCTGCAGGAGCAGATAGATCTGAAAAGCCAACAGACCCGGCGGATTTCCGAGCAGAAATCATCGCTCGAACTTCAGGTCAACGCCATCACGGACACCTTACAGCGGGTTCGCAGCAGCCATCAGCAATTGCGGGCCGAGTACGAAGCACAGACGGAAACACTGAAAAACGAACGCACGGAAAACAGCGAAACGCTCCGGTCGCTGAATCAGCAGATCAGCGAAGCGGCTATTCTGGAAGAATCGCTCTCAGAACAGAAAATCAAATTAGAGTTCCAAATTGCTTCGGTTACCGATGCCCTGCAGCAGATTCGCAGCGAGCAGGACGAACTGCAGGAATCGCATCAGGCGCAGAGCCAACAACTTCAGACAGCTCAACAGGAAAATGAGACTCTTCGAGATCGGCTTCAAGAGCATCAGCAACGCCTGGAAACACTGCAAACCGACTACGCCGACCGTCAGCAGCAGATCGCCGCATTAGACCAATCGCTGGAAGAAACCAACCGGCAACTGGATGAACAGACCGAGCAAACACGACACTCTGAAGCGACGGTCGCCGATCTGCAAGAGGCGTTGACGATAACGCAAGACCGCCTGGTCGGGCAAACTAAAACAAGCGAATCATTGCAGACCCACATCGAGCAGTTGCAAACACGCCTGACGGACAAAACAGCCGAACTCGACGATACGAACGCGGAACAACAACGGTTGATCCAACAGCAGCAGTCTCTTCAGGAGCAACTGGAGGTGAAAACCTCGGACTTAGCGGAAATGGCCCAAGACGCCGAAGCCCTCCGGATACAACTCGCACAACAAGAACAAAGCTACCGGCAGCAGTTAGAAACCGCCGATGAGCAAAAGGCCGAACTGCTGGACCGCCAGCACGACCTGCAAACAACGCTGCAGGAGAATGAGCGAACCCTTGAGGAACTCTCCGACGAAAAGCAAACACTTCAGGCACAGCTTCAGCAACGACAGCAGCAAATAGACCACTCCCGCGCAGCGTGTGAACGGTTGGAATCGGACATCAGAGACCAGCAACGGGCCTATGAACAACGGCTTGAGACGATTCATCAGGAAAACCAATCGCTCAACGAGCAATTGCTGGACTATCGGGAACAAATGGAGGCCCTGCAGACCGACTACGACCAGCGGCAACAGGAAATCCAGGAACTCAGTCAAAAACTGGAGGCCAAAACCTCCCAGTTGGACGCCGCACAGCTAAACATCGCCGAGGGACTTCGGACACAACAGCAATTGCAGGACAAAATTGACCAGAAACAAACGCAGTTACAGACGCTTTCAGAGCAGAAAACCGAGCTTGAGTTTCAGTTTAATTCGATTTCGGATACCCTGCGGCATCTTCGCGGCGAACAAACCCAATTGCAAACCGAATACGATGAACAAACACAGCAATTCAAGATGGCTCAACAGGAAAATGACACACTCCAAACCCGGTTGCAGCAACGACAGCAACGGCTGGAAACACTGCAAAGCGACACGGCCGACCGCCAACGGCAGATCGCCGAATTAGAGCAGTCGCTGGAAGAAACAACAACACAACTGGCAGGCCAAACCGAAAGTACCCATCAGGCCGAACAGCACATCAGCCATCTGCGGAATGAGGTGGACTCGCTCCGGATGCAGTTGAATACGACCGCCGAAACGAATGAAGGGCTGGAAACTGATATTGAACACCTAAACGAGGTGATCGCCGCCAAGGAATCAGATCTGCGGGATGCAGCCGATAAGCAGAGCCGGTTGCTGGGACAACAACGGGATCTGCAGGGGCAATTGGAGACCAGGACTTCGGAGTTGGCGCACCTAAGCCGCGACGCCGAAGCCCTTGGGACAGAACTAACGCAACAGCAACAACGCTATCAGAAACAGTTGGAAACCGCCGATGAGCAAAAGGCCGACCTGCTGGAACAGCGGGAGTACCTACAGACCCAATTGACCCGGCACGAACAATCCTTCGAGAAGTTGTCTGATGAAAAGCAGACCCTGCAATCTCAACTACGAGATGAACAGCAGCAGCTTGTCCAATCCCGGATGACCTGCGAACAATTGAAATCGGACATCAAGAGTCAGCAACGGGCTTATGAGCAACAGCTCGAAACGGCCCATCAGGAAATCACATCGTTGCAGGATCAGGTTGCCGGCGACGCCAGAGAGATCCAAACGCTCCACCTGCAACTGGAAACACTCAGCGAAACCGAACGGCTGTACCACCTGACAGTTAAGGAGGTCGAGTCGCTACAGCAGAAGATCGGAGATTTGCAGTCCTTACTCAAGTCTGAAATTATCGAACTCGATGATGCACGGTTAAAAATTACCGAGGGGCTGGACGCTCAGCAGCATTTGCAAGAGCAGGTTGAGCAAAATATTCAGGAGGCCCGCCGACTTTTCGAGCAGAAATCATCGCTCGAATTCCAGGTCAACACCCTTACCGATACCCTGCGGCGGGTTCGCAATAGCCATCAGCAATTGCGGGCCGAACACAAAACACAAATGGAAACACTGGAAAACGAGCGTACGGAAAACACCGAAACGATTCGCTCGCTGAACCAGCAGGTTAGCAAAACGACCGATCTCAATGAGTCGCTCGACGAACAGATCGCAGCGCTGCGGGAAACTGAACAGCAGTATCATACGACGACCGAACAGATGCAGGCATTGCAGGCCGAACACAAAGAGCTGCAATCAGTGTTCGAGGCGAAGGCAAAAAAACTACAATCAACCGAACGGACTCTGGAGCAAACCCACCAAAAGCGGAAATCGCTGGAAGAAGAGTTGTCCTGCGAGCAGCGAGAAGCCGAGACACTCCAGCAGGAAAAACAGCAGTTGATCGATCAGGTCCAGGAAAACGCCGAAAGGGTAAAGGATATGCAAGAACGGTATCAACACCAGCAAGCCGAGTTGGAATACCGCAAACGCCAGTTCCAACAGGAAATCGAAACGAAAGACCAGCAGATTCAATCACTGCAACAACGATTTTCGGAAACCACGCAGCAGATTCACGACTTCGAACCGCTGCTTCAGACCGCTCACGAGGACAACACCCGGCTGCAGCAAACCATGCAGAAAAACGCTCAAGAGATTGCGCAACTGCAAAACCGGATTGCCGAGAAGAATCTGGAGTACACCGCTCTGCAGAAAAAACTGGCTGAGGTGCAAAACATTCCTATCGAGTTCTCTGACAACGGCCCCAACGAATTTGAAAACGCGCAAATGCGCATCCGCCTGCTCGCTCAGGACCTGGAAAAGGAAACCCAATTCAACCAGACCGCCCGAGCCGAGCTTAAAGCCAGCCAGAGCCGTGCCAAGCAAACCGAAGAGCGGCTCGGTCGGAAAACCGGTGAACTCGAAACGCTCCGGCAGGACAATCAGCAAACCAAACAGCAGCTTGCAAAAATACGGAAAGAACTGGCGACGCTTCAACGGGCCAACCTAAATGCGATCGGTCTTGAAAAGAAGCTTAACAACGCCAACAATCGCGTCGAAAATCTGGGTTCGCAGGTCAAAGAGCAGGTAGAAAGTCTCAAGGCCGCTCACCGGATGATTAATTTTTTGCGGGCACAAAAGGCCGGCCGCTCCTATAAAGTGCCGGGACTGGACACCCCGGGCCACGAAGTGGTCTCCCCGCCAAAAGCCCCTAAGAATATCATCCCCTAAGGGGCTGCGCATAAATAAAGCGTTTATTTGTACGCAATCCCTAACCCCTATGTTCGGTCTAAAGAGGCGGGGAAAACACGGCCAGGCGACGCCCGGCCGTGCCATTGGTACATTACTTGAAATAGGCCTTGAGGCCATCATCGGTCGGGACCATGGTTTTGTCCCCTTTATTCCAATTGGCCGGGCAGACTTCGCCATTGGCCTCAAAGAACTGCAACGCATCGACCATTCGCAACGCCTCATCGACATTTCGCCCCAAGGGGAGAGTGTTGACCACCTGATGCTGGACGACGCCGTCCTTGTCGATCAGGAAAAACCCGCGAAGTGCCACGCTGCCGTCTTCCATCAGAACATCGTAATCCCGTGAAATACTCTTTGTCAAGTCGGCGACCAGCGGATATTTAACGCCCTCGATACCGCCGCTCTGCTTAGGCGTATTGACCCAGGCGAAGTGCGAAAACTGCGAATCCACGCTGACGCCGATCAATTCGACATCCCGCTTGGCAAATTCGGCATATTTGGCCTGAAAGGCATGCAACTCAGTCGGGCAGACAAAGGTAAAGTCCAGCGGATAGAAAAATAAGGCGACATACTTCTTGCCCTGATAATCCGACAGTTTGACCGTTTTGAACTGTCCATCGACGACCGCCTCGGCCTCAAAGTCCGGTGCGGCTTTATTAACAAGTACTCCCATTTTTTTGCTCTCCTATTAAAAAGCTATCATTCACTAACAGTACAAAATCTTACCGATATATACATTGATCGGGGTCCGATGTTCGTAGAAAAATCAGCTTTTCACAGTTTTACTCTGTTTTTTTGTCGTTATTGTGTAGAAATGCCAGATGCAAAGGTTCTGTTTTATTGGATTGGAGTCCTGCATCCTGATTTTGCCAGAGGAAAACACAGGATTTCCAGCAAACCATCGCACGAACCTAACCCGGCTTCGCGGATTTATAATGTTATGCGTGTTCGCTACAACGAATTGTTGTTAAAGAGCTTATGCTATACATCGCTGCCTCTGTCTGTTAACCTCAACACATCCTGCATGTCGTAGAGGCCGGGGTTTTGGCTGGCGACCCATTCGGCGGCGCCGAGGGCGCCTCGGACGAAAGTGTCGCGAGTGTGGGCGCTATGGGAGATTGTTACCGTTTCGCCGAGCGTGCTGTAGATAACACGATGCTCGCCAACGATGTCGCCGCCGCGGATGGCGTGCATCCCGATAGTTCCTTTTTGCCGTGAGGTCTCTTTGCCCTGGCGGCCGTGGGTCAAACTGCCCGGATAGTCGCGGCCCGTCTCTTGGCAGACCGCTTCGGCCAATGACAGGGCGGTTCCGCTGGGGGCGTCTTTCTTGAAGCGGTGGTGCGCTTCGACGATTTCGATGTCATAATTTTCGCCGAGTGCTTTGGCTACCTTACCGACGGTGGCAAACAGCAGGTTCATCCCCAAGCTCATATTGGTTGCCTGCACGATGGCGATCTTGCAGGAGGCGTTTTTCAGCTTCGTCAGTTGGGCCTCCGACAGTCCGGTCGTTCCCATTACCAGCGAAACGCCGTTTTTGGCGCAGTAGTCAATCGCCGCATCGGCGGCCTGCGGTAGAGAAAAATCGATCATTACGGCCGCACTGTCCGGAAACGCAGCCGTCAACGGAACATTGATCGGCTCAATCCCTGCCAGTAAGCCGATATCCTTGCCCATATCCGGGTGCTGGGGGTAGTCCGTTGCTCCGACAATATTGAATTGTCCGCTTTCACAGGCCAGTGCGACAATGCGTTTGCCCATCCGCCCGGCGGCTCCGTTTATGATCAGTGCTGGTTTCATGCTAAAATCCCATTTTTTATTTCATTTTACAATGATTGCTGATGATTATAGAATACAGCGGAACCTTTAACAAGCAACTATTTTCTCTAATGGGAGACAGTAAAATGACAGATGACGCTCAGGCGGCAAAAGACCAGTATGATATTTCGATTATTCGTCCGGCAATGCGTGATGAAGATTTTAAGCTGCGCGGTGAGGGGTTCGGCGCCGACCGGCTCAAGGCCATCAAGAAGGGATTGCTGACGCTGCACACGCTCGAACTGATGGCATCGACGGTCTATAAATTCCAGATCACCGGCCAGCGCAACGAGATGAATCGTCAGCTTATCGCCGCGATGTGCAACGAGATGGGCCACTATCAGGATTTTCAGATCAAGCTGTACGAATACGGCTTTAAGCCTAGCAAAATCAGGTGGGCTTACTGGATTGTTGGCTTTGTGTTTGGCTTTGGTTCGCGGCTGCTGGGCAAACGGGTCATGCTCAAGGTCGGTGTCTTTGTCGAGACCAAGGCCGTGGACCACTATAGCCATCTGCTGGCCGAGATCGACTGGGACGACGAGACCCGCAAGGTCGTTGAGAAAGACGCCGCCGACGAAGACGGCCACATCAATCGCTGGAAAGCCCTCTTGCAGTCAACTTCATAGAGCGGCCTAAAAATGAAAACAGGAGAGACATAAGTGACGGCTAACAATTCGATCATTACTTTTTTGGCAGCGGCACTGGTGTTGGTAACCGGTTGTCAGCAGCCGTCGGTCCGGCCCAAACAGATATGTCCCGGTAAGGCCACGGCCCGGCAGGCCGCCGCCGTACTCGGGCTTGAAAAACAGAATGTCCAGCCAATGAGGGCCTCGGCCGATTGTGTCATGTCATGGCGTGGTGAAAATGGCGACAAAAAAGACGAGCGGGTCAGCGGCAAACTGGCGTTTGTTCCGCCGGGTAAGATTTTTTTCAAAGGGGACAAATTCGGCGAGATTCGTTTTGGGGCAAACGAAACCCAATTCTGGCTGCGAGTCAAGCCGGAACTGGACAGCTATTGGTGGGGCAGCAAGGCCCTTGCGGACCAATGCGACCAGATGCTGCTGGTTAATCCGGTCAATATCACCGAAGCACTGGGGATTGTTGTCGTAACACCGGACTGGAAGCTGATTTATCGCGATGGCTATGATATTTTAAGCTTGTACGAAGACCAAAAGCTCAAAAAACGAGTCTATATAAACGCCTGTGATTACCGTATTGAGCAGATTGAGTATTTCGACGGGTATGGGATGAAAAAAGTCTCGGTTGAATTAACGGACTATTGGGCCGGGGATGATGGTCTGATGGTTCCGTCAACGATTCGCGTTGGTTCTTTCGATTCGTTGGGTGCAGAAGAGTCGTCGGTTCAGATTAAGCTCAAGCATATTCGGCCTTTGCCGCCAGAAAAACAGAAGAAAAAGTTGTTCCAGCGACCGGGTCGGGATGGATATGAACATCTGTATCGACTCGATGAAAATTGTGGGTTTATTGAGGAGTGAGACAAATGACACGAATAGCATTAAAAGACCGTTTACAGCAGGGTGTATTTTTTATTGACGGTGCGATGGGGACGCAGCTTATTGAAGCGGGTGCGCCGGCGGGCTGTTGCAATGACTACCTGAATATCGAGTCGCCCCAGATTGTCGCCACGGTGCATCAGAAGTACCTCGATGCGGGGGTCGATGCGGTGATCACCAACACTTTTGGCGCCAACGGAGTTGTCCTGAAGCGGCATGAGTATGGAGAAAAGGTTTACGAGATTAACCTCGCCGCGGCGAAACTGGCACGCGAAGTGGCCGGTGATGATAAATTCGTACTGGGCGACATCGGCCCGTGCGGGGATTTTCTGGAGCCATTGGGGATGGTCAAGCCGGATGAACTCAAGGCCGATTTTGCTAACCAGGCCGCTGGGCTTCTGGCCGGTGGCGTCGATGGTTTCATTATTGAGACGATGACTGCCCTGGACGAGATCCAGATTGCGATCCAAGCGGTTCAGCTGGTTTCTGAGCTGCCCATATTGGCTTCACTGGCGTATGATCCGGCGGGCGATGCGTTTCGCACGATGATGGGTGTCTCGCCGGCGCAGGCGGCCGAACAGCTTGCCGGCACCGGTATTGCCGCATTGGGCTTTAACTGCGGCACGCTGGATATGCCCGGCTATGTGGAACTGGCAAAAGAATACGCCGCGGCGTTGCACGGCAGCGGTGTACTTTTACTGGCCGAGCCGAATGCGGGCCGACCGGAATTAGAGGGCGACAAGGCCGTCTATAAACTCTCGCCCGATGCGTATGCCGAGGCACTTGAACAGATTAAAAGTGCGGGCGCCGCTGTTCTGGGCGGCTGTTGCGGCACAACCCCGGCCCACCTGGCAGCCGCTGTCAGAAAATCAGATTAAAATTTGGATTATTCAGTCGATTGGATATACGCTGGCATTGCATCGGACTCACTTGCACCGCCGCGCTCTTGCGGGCGAGACGCCCTCGTTCCCACCCTGCCGGAATGGCATAGTTCTCTTGTTTTGGGGTGTTTTAATTGGCAGGGGTATAGTTTCGCTGGGATTTTATGGGGTGTGCGCAAATTACTTATCCTCTTTATTTGAAATGGGTTACAGGTTAAACGGGTGGGTACAGCCCACCCTGCGGGGGTTTTTGGTACTTGTTTTGCACTATGACTTTCGTTGCAAGGACAGTGTATGTCTATTGCACCAGAAATAAAACGGAAATGATAAACAGGAGAGACACATGGCAGTAAAAGATTTAGCTTTTGAAAGCGATGCTCGCAACGCCCTGCTGGGCGGTGTTGAAAAGCTCGCCGCCGCAGTCAAATCGACGCTTGGCCCCCGCGGTCGGTGCGCGATCATTGACAAGGGCTGGGGCGGACCGACCGTTACCAAAGACGGTGTAACCGTGGCCGAAGAGATCGATTTGGTCGATAAGGCCGAAAACATGGGCGCCAAACTGGTCAAAGAAGCGGCCAGTAAGACTTCCAAGATCGCCGGTGACGGCACCACCACCGCGACTGTTCTGACCGAGGCATTGTTCCGTGAGGCATTTAAGAATCTCGCCGCTGGTGCGGACGCGATGAGCTTAAATCGCGGGATGCAAAAGGCCGTCGCCGTGGCGACCAAACAGCTCGAAAAGCTGGCCAAGCCCGTTGATATTACCAAAAAGGACGACATCGTCAACATCGCCTCCATCAGCGCCAACAACGACGCTGAAATCGGCAAAAAGATGGCCGAAGCATTTATGCGGGTCGGTAAAGACGGTGTCATCACCATCGAAGAAGGCAAGAGTTTAGACACAACACTCGAATATGTCGAGGGGATGCAGTTTGACCGTGGATATCTGTCGCCGCATTTTGTAACCGATCCCGACGCGATGACCTGCGAACTGGACAAGCCGTATATCCTCATCTTTGAAGATAAGATCAGTAATGTCCAAAAACTCGTACCGTTGCTGGAAGCGGCTTCCAAGAGCAAACGGCCGCTGCTAATTATCGCCGAAGATGTCGAAGGCGAAGCACTGGCAACGCTGGTCGTTAATAAACTTCGCGGCATCCTGACCGTCGCGGCTGTCAAGGCCCCCGGTTATGGCGATCGCCGCAAAGCCATGCTCGAAGATATCGCCATTTTAACCGGCGCACAGCCGATCTTCAAGGATCTTGGCATTGAACTGGACAAGGTCGAGCTGTCGCAGCTTGGACAGGCCAAAAAAATTACGATTGACAACGACAACACGATTATCGTCGAAGGCATCGGCTCGGACGCGGATATTCAGGGCCGCATCGGGCAGATTCGCGCCGAAATCGACGGTACCTCCAGCGACTACGATTGCGAGAAGTTACAGGAACGGCTGGCCAAGCTGACCGGCGGCGTCGCACAGATCAATGTGGGTGCAGGCAGTGAAGCCGAGATGAAAGAAAAGAAAGCCCGTATCGAAGATGCCCTGCACGCAACGCGTGCGGCCATCGAAGAGGGTATCGTTGCCGGCGGCGGCGTCGCACTGGTTCGCTGCATCGACGCAGTCAATAAACTCAAGCTCAAAGGCGACGAAGCAACCGGTGTCGAAATCGTAGCGAATGCTCTGCGAACACCCTGTTTCTGCATCGCCGACAACGCCGGAGCTGTGGGTAATCTGGTCGTCAACAAAATCACACAGGGTACAGGTGGATTTGGTTATAATGCCGACAAGGACACTTACGAAGACCTGATCGAAGCCGGTGTCATCGACCCGGTTAAGGTTACACGGATCGCCCTGCAGAACGCCGCGTCCGTCGCGGGTCTGCTGCTGACAACCGACTGCGTCGTAACCGAACAGCCCACTGACGAAGACCCGACAGCCGCAGCGGCCGCAATGGGTGGCGGCATGGGTGGTGGAATGCCTGGAATGGGCGGCGGAATGCCCGGCATGGGTGGCATGGGCGGAATGCCCGGAATGATGTGATCCATGAGGCCTGAGACCTTAGCCTTGAGACTTGAGAAAAATAACTTAAAACAATATACAGGAGAGTAACCTTATGAAGCTTATACCAATGGAAGATCGGATTGTTGTTAAACCGCAGGAAGCCGAGGAGAAAACCGCCGGCGGCATCGTTCTGCCGGACAGTGCCAAGGAAAAACCGCTGATGGGAACCGTCGTATCGGTCGGGCCGGGCAAGATGCTCGACAGCGGCAACCGCGCCACCATGAGCGTCAAGAAAAAGGATGTGGTTCTGTACAGCAAGTACGGCGGCACGGATGTAGAAGTCGATGGCACCGAATACAAGATTTTTCGTGAAAGCGAAATTCTCGGCATCGTCGAATAGTCAATAATAACCATCTGAAAAGATAGTGGAGATAGATCCATGGCAAAACAAATGATGTTTCAAGAAACTGCACGGGCCGAACTGAAAGACGGTCTGGGCCAGCTCGCCGCGGCGGTCAAGGTTACAATGGGGCCGACCGGACGCAATGTGCTGCTGCATAAGAGCTTCGGCTCACCAAAAGTAACCAAAGACGGCGTGTCCGTCAGTAAAGAGATCGAACTGCCCGATCCGTTTAAGAATATCGGCGCTAAGATGGTTAATCAGGTCGCCAGCAAGACCAGTGATGTCGTCGGCGACGGCACCACGACTGCGACCGTTCTGGCCGAGGCGATTTATAGCGAAGGGCTCAAGTTCGTTACCGCCGGCGTAAATCCGGTCGCCATCCAGCGCGGCATCAACAAGGCCGCTGCGAATGCAACCGATTTGATCGCCACATCCGCAAAGAAGTGTAAGGGACACGACGACATCGCCAAAGTCGGCGCCATCAGCGCCAACAACACCCCAGCGGTTGGCAAAATCCTCGCTGAAGCAATGGACAAAGTCGGCGAAGAAGGCGTTATTGAAGTCGAAGAAGGCAAGGGCATGGAAACCGAACTGCAGGTCGTCGAAGGTATGCAGTTTGATAAGGGTTACCTGTCACCGTATTTTATGACCAACGCTGAAACACTGGAAGCGATTCAGGAAGATGTATATATCCTGCTGCATGAAAAGAAGATTTCTAATCTTCGCGAAATGGTGCCGCTGCTGGAAAAAGTGGCCCAGACCGGTTCGCAACTGATGATTATCGCCGAAGATGTTGAGGGTGAAGCATTGGCGGCACTGGTGATTAACCGTTTGCAGGGCGTATTAAAGGTATGTGCGGTCAAGGCACCCGGTTTTGGTGACCGCCGCAAGGCCATGATGGAAGACATCGCAACACTAACTGGCGGACAGGTGATTACCGAAGACCTCGGCATTAAGCTCGAAGGCGTAGAGCTGGCACAGCTTGGCAAGGCCAAAAAATTGGTCGTCGGCAAGGAAAACACCACGATCATTGAAGGCGCCGGCAAGAAAAAAGATATCAAGGCCCGCTGCGACCAGATTCGCAACCAGATCGAAAAGACCACCAGCGATTATGACTGCGAAAAACTGCAGGAACGCTTAGCCAAGCTGACCGGCGGCGTCGCCGTCATTAAAGCCGGTGCGGCCACCGAAAGCGAGATGAAAGAACGCAAAGATCTGCTGGATGACGCACTGCACGCGACCAAGGCGGCGGCTGAAGAGGGTGTGATCCCCGGCGGCGGAACGATCTATCTGCGGGCTATTGCAGAGGTTGCCAATGCACGCGGCAAGGCCCGTGGCGACGAGAAAATCGGCTTCGACATCCTCGTCAACGCACTGAAAGCCCCGACCCGTCAGATCGTCGAAAACGGCGGCGGTGAAGGCGATGTTGTGGTTGCCGAACTGCTTGAAAAGACCGGTAACACCGGCTTTGACGCTAACACCGGCCAATATGTCGATATGCTCAAAGCGGGCATCATCGACCCGGCCAAAGTGGCGCGAACGGCTCTGCAAAACGCCGCTTCGGTTTCAGGACTGATGCTGACGACCAATGTTGTTATCACCGACCTGAAAGATGACGATGCCGAAAACGCCGCGACAGGCGCAGTCGTATAAGTAATTTGTAAACAGCGTCGAGGGTCTTTGTAAGAACTCGGCGCTGTTATTTTTATGTGGCACGGCCATCCTGGCCGTGATTCACGGGCTGGAAGCCCGTGCCACGAAAGGATTATGTATGTCCAAACGGGATTATTACGAAGTTCTGGGAGTACAAAAAGACACCTCCGCTAACGATATCAAACGCAGGTATCGTCAACTGGCCATCAAATACCACCCGGACAAAAACCCCGGCAACAAAGAAGCGGAAGCGAAATTCAAAGAATGCGCCGAGGCCTATGAAGTCCTCAGTGACAGCACCAAACGCCAACGCTACGATCAATTTGGCCACGACGGACTTCGTGGTTCCGGCATCCACGACTATTCGCATATGAATGTCAGTGATATCGGCGACATCTTTGGCGACATCTTCGGCGATATCTTTGGCGGCAGTCGTCGCAGCACACGAGGTGGACAGCGACGGCCCAGCCGCGGCTATGATTTAGAAACAACGGTCCAGTTGACACTGGAAGAAATTGCCACCGGAACCGAAAAAACCATTGAGTTTACACGCCAGGATACCTGTGGCGACTGCACCGGAACCGGTGTCGCCAAAGGTAAACAGCCCAGTAAGTGCGGCACCTGCGGCGGCAATGGACAGGTTCAACAGGGCGGCATGGGCGGGTTCTTCCAAATGGTTTCGACCTGTCCCCAATGCCGAGGAACCGGACAGGTTATCACTGATCCATGCAAAAAGTGTCGTGGCAAGGGACAGCTTCCAAAGAAACGCAAACTGAGCGTTAAAATACCGGCTGGTGTGCATGAGGGCCAGGGTATCCGCGTTACCGGTGAAGGCGAGCCAGGCAAACTGGGCGGGCCTCGCGGCGATCTGTATTGCTATGTGCGGGTTACAACGCATCCATTCCTGATACGGGACGGGGCCAATCTGGTTGTAACCGTGCCATTGAGTTTCTCCCAGATGACCTTAGGGGCAACGATTGATATACCCACGCTCGAAGGAACCAAGCAACTGAAGATTCCGGCGGGCAGCCAACATGGAAGTATCCTCCGCATCCGCAGACAGGGGTTGCCGGAAATACGGACCGGGCAACAAGGCGACTTGCTGGTACAGCTATCAGTGGCGATCCCGAAAAAGCTGTCGGACAAACAGCAAGAACTGCTGAGAGAATATGCTGAAACCGAAAAAGTGGATGTCAATGCCGAGAGCAAATCATTTTTTGATAAAATCAAAAAACACTTTAACAATAAATAAGACAGTAGCCCGAAGCGCAGGGACAAGCCCATCGAACTTTTCAGGGTTTTATATTGGATAATGCTATGGCTGAGAAAAATTCAAAAAAAGTAACGAAGCAAATCGAAAAGCTGGAAAAGCAGATCGAAGAACTGACCCATGAAAAACAGGAGTTGTTTGAGCAGCTTCAGCGGGTCAGCGCCGACTATGCCAACTTCCAGAAACGCGCTCCCAGGCAGATTGCCGACTCGGTGGCCTATGAGAAAAAGGCAGTGCTGCGTTCATTACTGCCATCGATAGACAACCTTGAACATGCCCTTTCGCACACATCAACCGCTAATAGGAAAGAAGCCCTCGATGACCTCATCAAGGGAATCCAACTGGTCTTTGAACACATGCTGGATGCGTTAAAAGCACACGGTGTCAAACAAATTGACGCGATGGGCCATCCGTTTGACCCAAATCTGCACGAGGCGATGATGCGGCAGAGTGATCCGGATAAAGACGACGACACCGTACTGGAGGTTTATCAGGCCGGGTATATGATCGGCGAACAGGTGTTGCGGCCAAGCAAGGTCATCGTCAATAAGATCGAAGAAGAAAAAGGAGAATCGCCCGATGCGGCTGATGAAAACAATGATACAGAACAGGACTCGTGAATATGCCCACCTATGAATACAAATGCGGCCATTGTAACCATCTGACCGAAGCGTTTCAATCGATCACCGCATCGCCAAAGAAAAAATGCCCCGAATGTGGCAAGATGAAACTCCAACGCCTGATAGGCATCGGCGCCGGGATCATCTTCAAAGGCAGCGGCTTCTATGAAACCGACTACCGCAGCGACAGCTATAAAAAAGCCGTCGAGAGCGATAAGAAATCAACCTCCGACACAAAAACGGATCACAAGAAAGACACAAAGAAGACCGACTCCAAAGCGGACACAAAAGCAGGGGAAAATAAAAAATCGTAACCGCCCAGCAACGGCGTGGGCATCACTCACCGATGCGGTGGTTCCATCTTTTCGCTTCAAAGAGCAAAAGGTATTTTGGGAAAACCTTAAAACAGATATTTTGTCTGCCATGCAGCTTTTTTGTTTGGTCGTAACCGAGTGGCCCTGGAGTACCTGCTATTCCCATACAGAGTTCTTCGGCTGTTCCGCAAGCACGAAAATCCATATCAGCCGTTACAGCCGACGAACATAAAAAGGTATGACCGTTCCATTTTATTTGGTCGGCCATACCTGACCAGTCAAATCGCGAGCCTTTATAGAAACCGTTTTCAGGACAGGAAAAAAATATCCGCTTCTAATTGTCCGGCTGTTAGCTTAATCTTTGGGTAATCGACTATCTCGCTTCCTACATATCCGAAAGTTTTACAACACTGTTTGTTTTGTCGGACTCATAAGCGGCAAAAACAACGGCAACATCCCCTCGAGCATCTTTGCCGCTGACATGCGGAGCTTTTTCGCCGCGAATAGCTTTGACAAAATCGTCGACTGATGCATGATAAACATCGTAATCTTCGAACTCATCTTCAACAAACCATTCCGTGCCGCGGCGAACCATATCCTCAAGCATATTGTTCGGCACTTCCTGATGCCAAATATCTTCAAGCCAGGTCTTGCCAGCAAGGAATTCGTGAGATGTTACTCTGCCGGCGTATTTTTTATTCTTTCGGCTTGTTACTCTAAGGCTGCCTACTTCGTAGCAATAATGGCCGCCAATCCTGTGGTTTGAATTATCTATTATAGAACCCTCGGTTCCGAAAATCAAAAATCTCGGCTGATCCCATTCCGGCAGACCTAATGTATTCCAGCTCTGGGTATAGTTTGTGACTATGCCGTTTTTGTGTGTTGCGACAATAACGGAAGTCTCATCGCCTTCCCAGTATTTTTGCGGGTTCATACATGTGCCATAGACGGTTTCAACTTCGCCGCCGAGATAATTGAGAACGGCGGCATTATGCACACCACGGTCAAACAATACACCTCCGGCGTTACCTTCAAGTTTTCTTCTCCACTTGTAAGCAGGATTTACCGTCGTTAATTCCGCCATCCAGTAAAGGTCATTTATCATTATCATAAAGGGCTTGCCGATATCGCCTGCGTCCATAATCTCTTTAGCTTTAATAATGGCCGGCTCAAAACGGAAATTCTCGTTAACGGCCAGGATTTTTCCTGCTTTGTCAGCGGCAGCTATGATCTTATCCGCTTCTTCAAGGTCGTTGGCCATCGGCTTTTCAAGGAGAACATTCTTGCCTGCCGCAAATGCCTTTTCGCAAATCTCAAGATGCAGATCGTGAGTCAGACAAATATCAAGACCATCAATATCTTTTCTTTCGCAGACCTCATCGACAGTATCGATTATTTCGCTGACCTGGTATTGCTGGGCAAACTTTTCAGCTTTTGAGCGAGTACGGTTATAAATTTTCAAATCGACATTTTCACAACGGTTATAACCTGCCGCATGAACACCCGCTATCATTCCTGTTCCGACAATACATACTGTGGTTTTTTTCTTAGCCATTTACTTGCTCCAAAACAAAGGTTATTTTTTCTTATCGTACCGTTACTGCACCTCAAGGGACAGTTTTATGTCTTTATTGAAAAATAGATTCGTCTGTGAATGGTATTTATTGGACTGAATGCTTCCATCGGGCCTGGCTGAACGCACGGTAAGATAACCATTCAGCAGAGCAGTTTTTGAGTCATACCATAAAGAAAGATTCTTAATAAACAAATCATCGGGAACGACAATTTCCGGCTGCTCTCCAACGAACTGCCAGTTGAATCCATCCGGCGACCAAAGCCGCCAAATCGCCACTGGCGGCCACCCTTGACTAAGCGTCATACTCCAGCCATTTTCTCTAAGATTGACAATGTGGGGGAAAATCATACCCTTACCGGCAAGAAACGGAATAAGATTGACTATTTTTCCGTCTTCGCCGCGATAAAAGATCCATTCTTTTCCATCATTAGAGAAAAGAATGTTAACATGGCCCCAGCCCGAATAATGACTGGTAAAAAATACATATCTATTCTCAAGGGGCTTTTCGCGATTCAATTTGGCTGATTTTTCCGGCTGAAAGAAAAACGCACCGCCATCGGAGTGGGTCGTTTTTTCAGCATTATCACCAAACTCGTCCCAAATTTCACCCTTGAGCCGGCCGTGATATTTCCAGCTTCCAGCTTTGCCTGTTTTACTCGTAACCAGTGCCGGATACACTCGTTTATCGACAGGCATATAATCCCGGCAAACATGAACAATGCCCACAAATCCATCATCGCGGTGCCAGTCAATAAAAGGACGGGTAATACATCGCTTCGGATGGGGCTTGCCCGCCTCATCGGCAAGGTCATCAATTTTACTATTGGCCAACACGACCCCGGCAGAATTAAAATCTATCAGCGTTGCCCCTGTCCACATTTCCAGACCCTCTTCCAGATTGCCCCATGTGTTTACGAACGCTGCATATTTATCCTTACCTTGACGAACCATCGTCATATAGGCCCCGACGACCGAACAAGTCTCAGGTGCAAAGTGTCTGTCCCAATGCTTTGCCTCAATCGGATACGGCGGAGAAAGCTTTTTCTCTGCCGCAACAATCTGTCCGGCAGGAGCCAAAACTAATAATAACACTATAATCAAAATCTTGTTCAATTAACTACCTCTGCAAGGCCTTCTTTAATTTTTCATCTTTAATCGAGTCAGCATCAAGCAACTCGGTAACACCGGGAAACTCCAGAACCGGCTTTAACACCTTATCATCAAGCGAGGTAATAATATCCGCGAAACTCTTATGCGTTGCAACTGAAATTTCTTCAAGCGTTCTTCTGCTTGCCTGTTGGGACTCTTCTCGATGAGGAGGATAGCCCTTGCCAAGTTGGGGCAATTCAAATAATCGGTCAAAGATAAATTTCAGATTAATATCGCCCGCCCAGCCGTAGCCGAATAACAGAGCTAATGAAATGCAGTTTCCGCCGTTGATCTGGCCGAACAGCCAGACATCCAATGGATTCTGGATCAGGCCGCAAAAACAGTTTGGATACTGCAAGACAGAGTTGATATAGCCCTGGCCTGTGCCGCAGCCGCCGACGACGAAATCCACTTTCTTTAGGTTCAGCAGCATCGCCGACAATAGTCCTGTATGAATATAGGTCATCTCCGGCGTGTCGCCAGACTTAGTCATGCCGATATTGATAATCTCATGTCCCTTGCCATCAAGAGCAGCGAGAATATCAGCATTCCTGTCGGCGGCGGATGTTTCATTTATTACAGCTATCTTCATAATTATTTTCCTTTAACTAATAGTGGTTCATACATACCGGTTTCATTGTTTCTCTCAAGCCAGATTTGCTTTACGACCAAATCGCTGACTTCAACAAGCAGGTATCCATATTTTTCCGCATGATGATATTGCTCTACCGTGTAGTTGGTATTAGTGTCATTGTAAGGCAGCGAAAAGCTGTAAATCGGCGCCCCTGCCGTACCGACGATGTATTGACTGATATCGTTATCAGGATTGCCGTCACCATCATCGACGACAGCGTGGTCATAAAAATGGTCGTGTCCACAGGCATAAACCCGACAACCCGCATTTTTCAGACTTGCCCAAAACGCATCCCGCACGGCAGGATCGTTGTCAAGACAGCCGACACGGTGAGTTCCAAAAACCGGCTCATGGCCCAATGCGAAAATATGCGGATTCGTATTGGCCGCTAATTGAGCATCGACCCAGGACTGATTGACACGATGGGGCGTTATATACTGGTCGAGAGCCAGCACAAACACATTCTTATGCGAAACCGAATAGGTTAAACCAACCTCGCCGGCCGGGCCGTTTGTCGGCAGTGCGTAATCACCGCTAAAGACATTGTTCCAGGCCGCCAAGTTTCCCGTGTCATGGTTGCCTCGAACCGGATAGACTCCGATACCGGCATCATAAACCGGCCGCATCGTATCACGCCAGGTCGTAAGCTGGCTTTGCAGCGTTGCCTGATCGCCGCTGCCATTAACAAGGTCGCCGGGGAACAGAACGAACTCGGCATCCTGAGCTACGATCTCGGCGGCTATTTCGCTAAGAATAGCGGTATTGACCCCATTGTCGCCGCCTCGACTGTCGCCGACGATGATGAATTTCCAGGCTGGCCCATCATCAAGTGTAAATGTATTTCTACACGAACAAATCAGTAAAACCGCTGCCAGTAATAATCCTGCAATCACACTCCTTTTTTTCAGCATCTTGAACCTTTTCAACCAATTTCTATTTTTGCTTTGGGCTTTTCTGTTACAGTAAAAAGCACACGGTTTCCTTTTGTAATGGAAAGTATTTTTTCCATAGTCATATTTTCCGTCGGCCTCATATAAAAAATCTGGTCATCGCGCAGACCCTTAAAGTAATCGGCGAACTGGTCGGTGCCGGCATCATTGAGCTGGACACCTTTGATGCGACTTCTACTGGCGATTTCGGAGACATGCTGATTCGACCTGCCGCAGATATGTTGAATCATACCTTTGTAGCAATCCGGTACGCACCTATCGTCAGCATCAGCGACAAGTTCTGTGTAGTTGGCAGGCGAGATCATCTGTGTCGCACAAATACTCAAACCGGCATAATCATAAGGGGTATAAACATAAAAATTGTTATGACAGCGAATGGTTTTTTGCCCTACCGCTGTTATCAATTCATCGTAAACCCTGCGGGTAACTTCGGCAATCATTGCCAATACCCGCTTGGCTGAATCGGGGTTCATAGCGATTTCAAGGAAAAATTTCTCGCCGAACAGGTTTATCGCAATGTTAATCGGCGAGCCAATGTCCGGCATAACAATCAAAAACTTACCGTCTGTCTGCTCTTTTATCCATTTAGCCAGATCAATGGTTTCTTTGAGCAGTTCCGAATTGTCAAAATCCGGCATTTGCAGTTCGGACACTTCACAGGTCTGCTCCTTTGACCAGAACTGGTTCTTTACCCATTGGACCTCATTACCGAAAAGAGCATCGATATAATGAGTGCCGTAAAGAGAAACCATCTCAATCATTGGGTAATAAAGACAGTGATTTTCAAGGGCTTCTTCGACATTGGTTTTAACCGCTTTTAGCTGATTATCAAGCCAGGCCTTTCGGTCCTTTTCAGCCATCAATAATTCCGGCTTGATCTGGCCTAATTCCTCATAATACCACCAGACAGGCACAAAGTCCGGCTTTTCGCCGGCAAAGACCTTTGCGAACTGATTTTCTCGACAATTAAGTTCTTTCCATTGTGATTCTGAAAACATTTATTTTCCCCTTGCCAATTCTTTTGCCTTTGCGATGATATTTTCAGTATTGACGCCGAACTTGCTGAATATCTTTT